>CAJWDO010000211.1 GCA_913031555.1 uncultured Alphaproteobacteria bacterium
GCTTGGGTTCTTTGCCACCATCGACAAGGTGAAATTCCGCAAGCCTGTCCGCCCGGGGGCGCTTCTCAAGCTCCATGTTGAAAAGGTCAGTGCGCGCGGCCCACTCTGGAAATTCACCGGCTATGCCACGGTTGACGGGGTGAAGACATCCGAGGCGGATTTTGCCGCCATGATTGTCGACCCGCAGCGTTGAAATTTTACCCCTGCCGAAAGTAATGCCATGACCGTTTCCATTCACCAGACTGCGATCATTGACGACGGTGCGTCCATTGGCGAAGGGGTCAGTATCGGCCCCTATTGTGTGGTCGGGAAGAATGTCGTGCTTGGAGATCGGGTGACATTGCATGCACATGTCGTTATCGAGGGGCGCACCACATTAGGCGAAGACAGTGAGGTATATTCCTTTGCCGCTCTTGGCGCGCCGCCACAGCACACGCGCTATGCCGGCGAGGAGTCGACCCTCGAGATTGGCCATCATTGTGTGATCCGGGAACATGTCACCATGCATCCCGGCACGGCGATTGATTCGATGCGTACCAGTGTTGGTAATCACGGTTTGTTTCTGGTGGCGTCACATGTAGCGCATGATTGTGTCGTTGGTGATCATGCCATTTTCGCCAATAATGCGTCACTTGGTGGCCATGCCAAGATTGGCAATCATGTGATGATGGGTGGCTTTGCGACAGTCCAGCAATGGTGTCGTGTCGGCGATCATGCCATGGTTGCCTCGCAGACGGCTGTCGACAGTGACGTGATCCCGTTCGGCATTGCCGTGGGCAACCGTGCCTGTCTGACCGGGATCAATGTCATCGGCATGGCGCGGCGAGGGTTTGACGATGAACGGATAGCGCAGCTTCGTAGTCTCTATCGTGATCTGTTTCGTGGCGGTGGCGTCTTCAAGGACCGGCTTGATGCCGCGCGTCTGTCTCATGACGACAGCGCCGAGGCGGCACAGGTTTTCGCCTTTCTTGAGGAGGCGGGTCGCAATGGCATATGTCAGGCCGCCGCGCGACATTCGGCCGTGATACAGGCCAGGTAAAGGGAGGGGCTGATGGGCCAATCGGTGGGCAAGCTGGCGGTCATTGCCGGTCAGGGTAGCCTGCCGGAGGCACTTGCAATCAGCGCCTGTCAACTGGGTCATGAGGTGATCATATTCACCGTGCAAGGCCAGGCTGACGCACCATTTTCCGGTTTCGAGACAATCGCCATTCCGCTTGGCGCGATTGGCCGGACACGCGAACTTCTTGTTGAAAGCGGCTGTACCAGCATGGTGATGGCCGGCAAGATCAGGCGACCATCTCTTGCCCGGTTGAAGCCTGATGCCGCGGCGGTCAAGCTTCTTGCCAGGGCGGTGGGGCGCGGTGACGATGCGCTGCTTCGTGCCATTGCCGATTATTTCGCTGAGGCTGGTATTGAAACCATTGCCCCGGACAGCCTGATGCCGCGCGCCGCCATGCCGAAAGGCGCTCTGGCCGGCAGGCTTGACCCTGAATTGCAGCCTGATATCGATCTTGGTGTTGCTGTCCTGGACTCGTTGGGAATGCATGATGTGGGGCAGTCGGTCATCATTCAGGACAGGCGGGTGATCGCCATCGAGGCCGCCGAGGGAACCGATGCGATGCTGGAACGCGTTGCAGCGCTTCTGGACAAGACAGGTCCTGCCGCCATCTTCGTCAAATGCCGGAAAAGTGGTCAGGACGGAAGGCTGGATGTGCCTGTTGTGGGAGCGGAGACATTACGCCACGCGGCCAAAGCCGGGATCGGCATTCTGGCCCTACAGGCAGATGGTGTGATGCTGGCCGTACACCCCGGCACCCTTGGTGAGATTGCGGCGGAACTGAACCTTACGGTGATTGGAATTTGACCGCGCCGATCTTCATCCTTGCTGGTGAGCCGTCGGGGGACAAGCTGGCGGCCAGTCTGATGCGGGCTATTGGAACCGCCCACGGGCCACAGACATGGATTGGCGTTGGCGGGCCGGCCATGACAGCCGGGGGACTGAAGACGCACCACCAGATGGATCAACTGACCGTGATGGGATTCGGTGCTGCGCTGACGGCCTATCCCCGCCTGTCAAAATTTGCCGACAGGCTTGTTGACGAGATTGTCGCGGCGCGGCCCCGTCTGATCATCACTGTGGATGTAAAGGGATTCTCGTTACGTCTTGCCACCCGTCTGCGTTGTCGCATGAGGGCGACAGGATGGACGGCACCGATCATCCATACTGTGGCACCGACTGTCTGGGCATGGGGGGCATGGCGGCGGCATCGTGTTGCCAAGGCGGTGGATGGTCTTCTTTGCCTGTTTCCGTTCGAACCTGACCATTTCACGCCGCTTGGCATGGTGGCACATTTTATCGGCCATCCAGAGGCGTTCAACCCCGTCTATGACAGGCCGGCGCGTCCATCGCCTGCCGGCGTGGCCCCTCATATCGTGATCCTGCCGGGAAGCCGTCGCTCCGAAATCCGGAATTTACTTTCGCCAATGCTGCTGACGCTGGAACATCTGCGTATCACCTATCCAGGGATCACGGCAACGATCCCGACTCTGCCATCAATGCGTGCCGAGATAGACGCTGTCATGCGCCAGGTGCCTGATGATGCGGCGCGCGTGACCATAGATGCGGAAGACGGCGCCCTGTTCCGGGCGCTTGGTAATGCGCATGCTGTTCTTGCCGCTTCGGGGACGGTTACCCTGCAAACCGCGCTCTATGGCGTTCCGGGGGTCGCCTGCTACGTTACCTCCGGCCTGTCGGCCGCCATCGGTCGTCGTCTTGTCAGGATGGACCGTGTCATCCTTCCCAACGCCATTCTTGGCCGACAGGTCTATCCGTTCCTGTTCCAGGAAGAAGCGACACCGCAGGAGTTGACCGGTGCCATGTTAAAGGTGCTGGGAGATGCGGATGCCGGAAAACGCGCGGCTGACGATGCATTGGAACTGCGTCGCGTGCTGCGGGGCGGTTCCGACAGTTTTGATGCAAATGTGGCACAGGCGTTCGCACCGTGGTTGGCCCCGCCTGAAGGCTAGAAACGTTCCAATGCCCGGCTCAGCGCCGGGATCAGCGCCGGAATCAGCGCCGGGATCAGAGCCGGGATCAGCGCCTGTCGATACCCACGAAGGGGCGTTGTGCCGGACCGGTATATAGTTGCCGCGGCCTGCCGATACGCTGCATCGGGTCGGTGATCATCTCGTTCCATTGCGCGACCCACCCGACGGTGCGTGCAACCGCGAACAGCACGGTGAACATCGAGGTTGGGAAACCCATGGCCTTGAGGATAATTCCTGAGTAGAAATCAACATTTGGATACAGTTTTTTATCGATAAAATACTGATCCTTGAGTGCCATATCTTCAAGTTCCATCGCAAGTTCCAGAAGCGGATCCTCAACACCGAGGTCATCAAGCACTTGGTGGCATGTCTCGCGCAAAACCTTGGCCCGCGGATCGAAATTCTTGTAGACCCGATGTCCGAAACCGAACAGGCGGAACGGGTCGTCCCGATCCCGCGCACGGTTGACGAACTCCGGAATGTTGTCCTTGTGGCCAATCTCGTTCAGCATGGTCAGCACAGCTTCATTGGCCCCGCCATGCGCCGGGCCCCAGAGCGAGGCAATGCCGGCGGCGATGCAGGCGAAGGGGTTTGCACCGGACGAGCCGGCCAAACGAACCGTTGAGGTTGAGGCATTTTGCTCATGATCGGCATGTAATAGGAAAATACGATCAATGGCCTTGGCTATTGCGGGCTCAATTTTA
>CAJWDO010000212.1 GCA_913031555.1 uncultured Alphaproteobacteria bacterium
TTGGCAATGGCATGCAGGATTATGGCGGTTTTGATCATAATGAGCAGACGGTGCGTGTGCTGAACAGCCTTGAACGGCGTTATGCCCGTTTCGATGGGCTGAATCTGACCTGGGAAACCCTTGAAGGCGTCATCAAGCACAATGGACCAATCACGGATGCTGACCAATTGCGGCCCGTCATTGCCGCGCTGGATGCTGCTTTTGACCTGCAGCTTTCGCATCATGCGTCGGCCGAGGCGCAGCTGGCAAACCTTGCCGATGATATCGCCTATCTGTCACATGATTTTGATGACGCGATCCGTGCCGGATTGTTTGATATCGATGCCATTCGCGATCTGCCTCAAGTCGATAAGGTCCTGAACGCCATCGAGGCGAAGCATGGCAAATTGCCACCTTCACGGCTTTCGCATGAACTTGTCAGGCAATTGATTTCTGTTTTTGTTCATAACCTTCTTGGGCAATCTTCACAAAATATTGAAGATGTGTCCGCATCCAGCGCCGATGATATCAGGCGGGCAGGTCATGCCGTGATTGCCTTCAGTGCGGACATGGCTGCCGATCTGGAAGCCATCCGCGGGTTTCTGTTCACCAACATGTGGCGGCATTACAAGGTCAACCGCATGACCAGCAAGGCGAAACGGGTGGTGACAGAGTTGTTCAACTTGTTTATGTCCGAGACCAATACCCTTCCGAATGACTGGCAATCTGTTGGCGAGGCCGGGATCGACGGGTTGCCGGAAAGCATGCGTGCCCGGGTGATCGCCGACTATATCGCGTCAATGACCGACCGCTATGCCATCCTTGAACATGAGCGTCTCTTCGAACCTGGTCCTATCCTGAGATAAGCCTGAGATAAGAATGAACATTTTCACCCTATTCGAGGCTGAATTCGAGACAATCGTCGCCTCTTTGCAGACGGCCGGGTCCTTGCCTTCCGGCATAGATGTCAGCCGCGTTGTTTTTGAATTGCCACGCGACGCCTCGCATGGCGATCTGGCCTGCAACGCCGCCATGGTGCTGGCCAAGCAGGCCGGCATGAAACCGCGTGATCTTGCCGAGATGCTGACTTCGGCGCTTGCCGGTATTGACGGCGTGACTGATGTCGAGATTGCCGGCCCGGGCTTTCTCAACCTGCGTGTTGAAGCGCGGCTATGGGCAATGGAAATCGATGCCGTCATCGCGGCGGGAACCGACTATGGCCGCAATGCCAGCGGCGCGGGCATGCCGGTGAATGTCGAATATGTATCGGCCAATCCGACCGGCCCGCTTCACGCGGCGCATGCGCGCGGTGCCGTCCTTGGCGATGCGATGGCCGGCCTGCTTGATTTCTGCGGCTGGAAGGTCACCCGCGAATATTACATCAACGACGCCGGCGCGCAGGTCGATGTTCTGGCCCGTTCGGCCTATCTTCGTTATTGCGAGGCGCAGGGCAGGGAGATCGGCGAGATCCCGTCCGGGCTCTATCCCGGTGCCTATCTGATCGAGGTCGGAACGGCGCTGGTGGCAGAATTTGGCGACCGCTACCTCGACAAGGAAGAGGCACAGTGGCTCGCCCCGGTGCGAAGTTTCACCATCGATGCCATCATGGCGGGGATCCGTGACGATCTTCAGATGCTCGGCATTGATATGGACAGGTTCTCTTCGGAACGCGCGCTTGTCGACAGCGGTGCGGTGAAGACAGCCTTTGATCGGCTTGAAGCCGCCGGTCATATCTATCGTGGCGTGCTGGAGCCACCGAAAGGCAAGGAGCCGGAGGATTGGGAGCCGCGCGAGCAGTTGCTGTTCCGTGCCTCGGCCTTTGGCGACGACACCGACAGGCCGTTGCAGAAATCCAATGGCAGCTGGACATATTTTGCCTCCGACGTGGCCTATCACATGGACAAGCTTGACCGGACCGGTGGCCCGCTGATCAACATTTTCGGGGTTGATCATGGCGGCTATGTCAAACGCATGATGGCGGCGGTCGAGGCGCTGTCTGGACAGAAGGGACAGCTCGATATCCAGCTATGTCAGCTCGTCAATCTGATGGCGGATGGCATACCGGTAAAAATGTCCAAGCGTGCCGGCAATTTCGTGACAGTGCGGGACGTGATAGATGCGGTTGGCGCCGACGTAATCCGTTTCATCATGCTGACCCGCCGCAGCGAGCAGACGCTTGATTTCGACTATGCGCGGGTAACCGAGCAGTCTCGTGACAATCCGGTTTTTTATGTTCAATACGCGCATGCCCGTGCCTGTTCGGTGTTGCGGCAAACAGGTGATGATGTGCCCGAAGACGCAGCACTTGACCAACTTACCGATCCTGCAGAAATGGCGGTGATCCGCCAATTGGCAAGCTGGCCGCGACTGGTGGTATCCGCGGCGCGCGCGCATGAACCGCACCGCATCGCCTTTTACCTGATGGACCTTGCCGCCGCATTCCACGCGCTGTGGACCGCCGGGCGCGAGACCCCGGAGCTGCGTTTCATCCGTGAAGATGCCCCGGGGCTCACAGCGGCACGTCTGCGCCTTGTCAAGGCGACGGCTTTGGTGATTAGATCGGGCCTCGGCATTCTGGCGATCGACGCGCTGGAGGAAATGTAGGAATTATGGCTCGCGAAAAGGCTGAGACAGGTGGCGGTATCTGGCTGAAAACGCTGTTTTTCGGAGTGCTTGCTGTAGGTGGTATCGCCGCCGCAGCCGTCATTCTGCAGCCGATGCTTGTCGATCCATCCTCGGATGTCGTGCTGATCAAGGCTGAGCCGGGACCCTTTCGCGAAAAACCCGCTGATCCTGGCGGCAACAAAATCCCGCATACAGACAGCACGGTGATGAGCATGCTTGGGGGGGGCGTCGATAAGAACGAGGATGTCGAAATCCTGCAGCCGCCGTCTGACGTGCCGGAAATGCCGCCGCTGCCGGAAACATCAAACGAAGAAATCGCCATTGCCCCGGCACCTGTGGACCCGGCAAAAGTTAAGGGCACAATTACGGAGACCGGCCAAGGTGACGCGGCGGAACAGCCGGAAACAAACTCTGCCGAGGCCGAAGCCACGGCCGAGACTGGCGTCGCCGACGACACAGAAGTCACCGCAGGGACTGAGCCCACCACCACCGATGAAACCAGCCTCGCAGACGCGGCACCGTCGGCACAATCCATGCCTCAGCCAAAACCTGACGTTCCGATAACGCGAAAGGGGCCAGCCGTTGAAGGGGATGAACCTCTCTATCTCGTGCAGCTTGCCGCCTTTCGAAATGCCGACACGGCCCGCGAACAGGCGGCGATGCTGGATGGCAAGCATCAGTCACGACTTGGCGCGGTTGAACTCGGCACCATGAAGGTCGATGCGGGCGAAAACGGTATCTTCTGGCGCGTTATCACCGAACCGCTGGAACGAACCGATGCTGACAGCCTGTGTTCAGCGCTTAAACGGGCCGGCCAGGACTGCATTCTTCGCAAATTCGACAATCAGTCATCATGACCAAGATTGCGGACAATCAGCTGGCATGAGTGAGAGCGACACCACGACAGAGCAGTTTGATTCCGGGCAACCGCCGCGGGTTCCGCCCGAACAATTGTCGCTGTTTGTCAATCTTGACGGATTCGAGGGTCCCATCGACCTGCTGTTGTCGCTGGCCCGTGAACAGAAAGTCGATCTGTCGAAGATCGCCATTCTGCCGCTGGCCGAACAATATCTCAGCTATATCGACACGGTGCGGCGGCTCGATCTTGAAATCGCCGCCGACTACCTGGGGATGGCGGC
>CAJWDO010000213.1 GCA_913031555.1 uncultured Alphaproteobacteria bacterium
GACAAATTTATACAGCGCGGCGATCACGAAGCCGGGCTGGCCATCGACGCCGAGCCGGCGTAGCGCCTCCTTCATGTCATCTGCAAGTCTGGTCATGAACCCTGAATGATTATTGCCGGATGATATCCACCGAATGATGCCATCGGTGTCTGACGCGCGGACCGTACATCGGGCGGCGACGGCTTTCAAGGTCAGGCACCTCCAACGCCAGGCACCCTCCAACGCTTGTGCGGGGATGTTGTCGGCATTAGTATCGTCCGAAAAGAAGGAGGCACGCGATGTTGAAGGATCTCGTTCTCGGGGATGACCATCTCAGCCTGTCGATCAATGGCGGCGCGACGACATTCGATTATTTCTGGCTTCGCGACAATGCGCGCGATCCGGTGAGTTTCGATTCGCGCAGTCATCAGCGTGAATTGTTCACCGCGTCGGTCGACCCGGCGATCAGGCCGCGTGCCGGGTGGGTGGATGATGGCACTGAAAGCCTTGTGCTGGAATGGCCGGATCTGGATATGGAGGCGCATTACGAGGCTGGATTCCTGGCCGAATTTGCGCATGCCGAAGATCCGATGCGCCTTCCGGACCCGCAGCCCTGGACCGCCGCCAGCCTTGATTCGGAATCAGTTCGTCTGGCCTATAGCGACTTTCGCGGCGAGGGCGGCGTGCCAAAACTTCTGGAGCGCCTGCTGGCACATGGTTTCGCGGTTTTGACCGGTACCCCGTGCAATCTTGATGCGGTGCAGCAAGTCGCCGATTCCATGGGCTATGTCCGACAGACAATATTTGGTGGTTTGTTCGAATTCGAGGCCAATGAAAACATGGCCGATTCCGCCTACACGCCAAAGGAGCTTCGCCCGCATACCGATGGCACCTACAGCCATGACGCGCCGGGTCTGCAGCTTCTTCTGTGCGTTGACTATGATGCCGAGGGTGGCGAGTCGATCATGGTTGACGGGGCCCGTATCGCCGCCGACCTGAAGGCAGCGCAGCCGCAGATCCACGATGATCTGACACGCATTGGTGTCACCGGTCTTTATAAGGGTGACGGTGTGGTGCTGCGGGCGCGGCGGCCGATCCTGCGGCTGGACGATACCGGCAGACTGGCCCAGGTTACCTTCAACAATTATGACCGCGAGACGATGCGGCTTGCCGATGATGACATGCGCTCTCTTTATGCCGGCATCAGGGTGTTTGACAGCATGGCAAACGACGCGGCCTATCAATGGCGCTACACGCTGGCGCCGGGTGATATGCTGGTGTTCGACAATTGGCGGGTGCTACATGGCCGCGGCGCGTTCCAAGGGCGCCGCAAGATGGCCGGTGCCTATCTCAATCATGAGGATTTCGAGAGCTGCGTCTACAGCCACGGCCTCGCCTAAGCCAGCGAAGGGTCGGCGGCCCAGACCTCGGCAAGCCAGCTTTGCATCAGGCGGGCCCCGCCAAGGTTCAGCGCGATATCGCGGAGATGTGCCGCCGGTCCCGACATTCCCATGATCCTGCCGGAAATTTCCGCCTTGTTTACAATTCGCGCAACCTCGCCGGCGCGTATCCGCGCATAGCCGGAAAAGGCCGCGCTGACATTGTCCTGTGTGCCAAGCCAGTGATGCAGGCTGGCCGCATCCTGAAGGCCTTGACCGGCCCCCTGCGCAAGATGTGGCGGCATGTTGTGCGCCGCCTCGCCGGCCAGAACGACCGATCCGCGCCGCCAGCACCCGGCAGTGCCTGCAGGTGGCAGCGGTGTCTGCGTCCAGTTGATATTGTCATCGGCTAGCAGGGCCAGCGGCGTGCCGACCGGCAGCAGGCGGGATTGCCATCCCGGCGTGACGCGTGCGGCCGGCAACGTGACCACAAGGTTCAGCATTTCACCAATGGGATAATGGACGACATGCACGCCGCGCCCCAGCCACAGATTGCTGCTGGCAAGCGCGAAGGACGCTGGCAGCATGGCCAGTGGCACCTGCGCACGCATGGCGACTTTGCCGGTTGGCCCGGCATGATCCGCCGCCGGCGCGACATGCTGTCGGCCCGGTCCGGTGGCGCCATCGGCGGCGATCAACCCGTCAACTTCCACGCTTGCCCCGTCATCGGTTACGAGGCAGACGCGGCCATCGGGGCCGCCTTGTTGGTCGATATGCTCAAGATTGAGGGTTTCGATTCGCACCGAAGGCTGTGCCGCCAGCGCATCGGCGAGGCATCCCGCAAGCACCGCGCGGTCAAAGCTGGCATAGGGCTCATGAAGCGGCAGGCGGATCAGCGTGCTGCCGCTGTCGAGTGACCGCACCATGATTTCGTTCAGCCGGTGTGACACGCCGCTGGCGACGTCGGAAAGGCCGAGAGCCCTCAGTGCGGCCCAGCCATTTGGTGCCAGTTGCAACCCCCCGGCAAATACCGGCGATGCCCGGCCGGCGAAAAGCGTGACGCCATGGCCCGTCCGCGCCGCAGCGAGCGCCGCCGCCATTCCGGCTATTCCGCCGCCGCTGACTGCCAGTCGGGCCATATGATCACTTCCTGACGGGGGGTTACGGCTGCCGGCTACAGTGCCTGATCGAGAGTCTTGCGGAACTTGTCGATGATTTCATCAACATGCTTGCGCTCGGCGATGAAGGCCGGGGCGATGATCGCATTGTCACCGGTCCATTTCACATGCAGCCCGTTCCAGAACATCGTCTTTTGCATCTCACCGCCACGCGCGCCCGGCGCGGCACCGGGATGCACCTCGACACCGGCCATCATGCCGATGCCCCGGATATCGGCGACAAGCGGATGATCTTTCAGCGAGAACACGGCATCAAGGAAATAGGATTCCATATTGGCGGCATTCTCGAACAGTCCGTCTGATTGGTAAATTTTCTGCGTGGCGATACCGGCGGCACAGGCTGCCGGGTGGGCCGAGTAGGTGTAGCCATGGAAGAATTCGATGGCATTGCCTGGCGCCGAATTGACGACGGTGTCGTAGATCTCGTCGGTAACCGCCACACCGCCCATCGGGATGGCGCCGTTGGTGATCGCCTTGGCCATGGTGATGATGTCGGGACGGACATCGAATTTCTGCGTCGCGAACGGCGTTCCCATGCGGCCAAAGCCGGTGATCACCTCGTCAAAGACAAGCAGCATGCCGTGCTTGTCACAGATTTCGCGGACCTTCTGAAGATAGCCTTCCGGCGGCACCAGCGTGCCGGTTGATCCTGCGACAGGCTCAATGAACACGGCGGCAAGGGTGCTGCCACCAAGGTTCTCGGCAATGCGCTCAAGATCCATTGCAAGCTCGGCACCTGTCTTCGGCTGGCCCTTCGAGAAACGCTGCTCCTCGGTCCAGGTGTGGCGGATCATCGAGATGTTCGGCAGCGTCAGCCCGAAAGTCTCGCGGTTGCGGACCATGCCGGCAAGCGACACACCGCCCATATTGACGCCATGATAGGCGCGTTCACGGCTGATCAGACGGTTGCGCTGCGACTGCCCGCGAGCCCGCTGATAGGCAAGGATGATCTTGATCGCCGTGTCGATCGACTCGGACCCCGAATTGGTGAAGAACATGTGGTTGAAATCGTCGGGAAGCATCCGGCAGACGCGCTCGGCAAGTTCAAACGAGCCGGGATGGCCAAGTTGGAAATGCGGCGTGTAGTCATTGTTCAGCATCTGGCTGTAGACGGCCTCGGCAATCTCGCGGCGGCCATGCCCGGCCGGGGTGCAGAACAACGCCGATGATCCGTCGATGACCTGGCC
>CAJWDO010000214.1 GCA_913031555.1 uncultured Alphaproteobacteria bacterium
GGATGTTGGCGGCGCGCTGGTTGGCGGCGCCAGTCTGAAAGCCGATGATTTCAGCGCCATCTGCGGCGCCGGCGCACGCGCTGCGGCGGCGAGGCCGTGATTGTCGTAAATCCCTTGAAATAACGGGAAACAGCCAATATAACATCGCCATCCACGCACCGCTGAACCTGGCAAGGCTTATCTGGCATGCAAACGCTTATTCTGACGATACATATTTTGATTGCGCTGGCCCTGATCGGCTCCGTTCTATTGCAGCGGTCCGAAGGTGGCGGCCTTGGCATTGGCGGCGGCGGTGGTTCCGGTGGCGGTTTCATGACAGCCCGCGGCACGGCCAACATGATGACCCGTGTCACGGCTATTCTTGCAGCCTGTTTCTTTGCTACCTCGCTGATCCTTGCGATCATGGCCGGCAGCCAGCGTGACAGCGTTTCCATTGTCGATGAAGTGATCAACGAGACGCCGTCCCCATCCAGTGGCCCTGCCGTGCCGACAAGGGAATAGGCGCCGGCGGTCATTGTCTGTTTGTCAAGCTGCAAAATCTGCATAAAACCACAAGATAGTGTGATTTTGGCACTTACATACCGCTGCATAGTGCGGTAGTAAGATGATCCATGCCTCGATATCTATTCATCACTGGTGGTGTGGTTTCTTCCCTTGGAAAAGGCCTTGGTGCCGCTGCTCTTGCAGCCCTGCTTCAGGCCCGAGGCTACAAGGTTCGCCTTCGTAAACTTGACCCCTATCTCAATGTTGATCCCGGCACGATGTCGCCAACCCAGCATGGCGAAGTGTTCGTGACCGATGACGGGGCCGAGACCGATCTCGATCTGGGACATTACGAACGCTTCACCGGCGTTCATGCGCGCCGTACCGACAACATCACCACGGGCAGGATTTATTCCGATGTGCTGGCGCGTGAACGTCGCGGCGACTACCTTGGTGCCACGATCCAGGTCATCCCGCACGTCACCGACGCCATCAAGGCATTCATTCAGTCGAATCATGATGATGAGGATTTTGTCATCTGCGAGATTGGTGGCACCGTCGGCGATATCGAATCGCTGCCGTTCCTTGAGGCGATTCGCCAGCTTGGTAACGAACTTGGACGCGAGCAGACCTGTTTTCTACACGTCACGCTGATTCCCTACATTGCCGCTGCCGGCGAACTGAAGACCAAGCCGACGCAACATTCGGTGAAGGAACTGCAGTCGGTTGGTATCCAACCCGATATCCTGCTGTGCCGGACCGAACACCCGCTTCCTGACGAGCAGCGCGGGAAGATCGCACTGTTCTGCAACATCCGCCCTTCGGCGGTGATCCTCGGCATGGATGTCGGTAACATCTATGAGGTGCCGCTGTCCTATCACGGTCAGGGGCTGGACCGTGAAGTGATCCGCCATTTCGACCTTCCCGACAAGGCGCCTGACCTTTCGGACTGGGCACGGATCAGCGATGGAATTTCCAATCCGGACAGCGAGGTCACCATTGCCATTGTCGGCAAATACACATCGCTTCAGGATTCCTATAAATCGCTTGGTGAAGCGCTTGTTCATGGCGGCATCGCCAACAGCGCGAAGGTCAGGATTGAATGGATTGATTCGGAGCTGTTCGAGAAAGAGGACGCCGCCATTGAGGCGCTGCACCATGTCAGCGGCATTCTGGTGCCAGGCGGCTTTGGTGAGCGTGGCTCGGAAGGAAAAATCCGCGCTATCGAATTTGCCCGCGTGCATCGGATTCCTTATTTCGGCATCTGTTTCGGCATGCAGATGGCGGTGCTGGAAACCGCGCGCAATCTGGCCGACCTGCCGGGGGCCGGGTCGAGCGAGTTCGGTGAGCCCAAAATTCCGCTTGTTGGTCTGATGACCGAATGGACGTCCGGTAACGAGACAATGCAGCGGGACTCGGGCAGCGACCTCGGCGGCACGATGCGTCTTGGTGCCTATCCATGTCTACTGACGGACGGCACGCTGGCGCGCGGTCTCTACGCCACGCCCAAGATTTCCGAACGGCACCGGCACCGCTATGAGGTCAATATCGCCTACCGTGACAGGTTGGAAGCTGCCGGCATGACCTTTTCCGGTCTGTCGCCGGATGGCAGCCTTCCGGAAATCGTCGAACGGCCGGACCATCCCTGGTTTGTAGGTGTGCAGTTTCATCCGGAACTGAAATCAAAGCCGTTCGATCCGCATCCGCTGTTCACCGGCTTTGTCGCCGCGTCGATGGAAAAATCGCGGCTTGTTTGACGTCAGGGCGACGATGTCGCCATCGGGAGAGAGTGATATGTCCAGCTTTCACATCGGCGAAGTCCCCTGTGGCGGTGACAGCGAGTTGCTGTTGATTGCCGGGCCCTGCCAGGTTGAAGGGTTGGACCATGCGATGATGTGCGCCGAGGCGCTTTCCGGTATGGCGGCGGCGGTGGGCATGGGGTTTGTCTACAAGTCCTCCTATGACAAGGCCAATCGTACCTCGGCCGGCGCGATGCGCGGCGTCGGCATGGATGAGGGCTTGCGCATATTCCAGCAGGTCAAGGATGCCATTGGCTGTCCGGTGCTGACCGATGTGCATCTTCCCGACCAGTGCGCGCCGGTCGCCGAGGTGGTTGATGTATTGCAAATCCCGGCATTCCTGTGCCGGCAGACCGATCTGGTTGTCGCGGCGGCGGACACAGGTGCCGTCGTGAACATCAAGAAAGGCCAGTTTCTGGCACCATGGGATATGCAGCATGTCGCCGCGAAGGTTGCCGGTGCCGGCAATGACCGTGTGATGCTGACCGAGCGTGGCACTTCATTTGGCTATAACACGCTGGTATCCGACATGAGGGCGCTGCCGCAGATGGCCGATCTCGGTCATCCGGTGATTTTCGATGCGACGCATTCGGTCCAGCAGCCTGGTGGACTTGGCGGCAGTTCGGGCGGCCAGCGCGAATTCGTGCCGGTGCTGGCGCGGGCCGCGGTTGCCGTTGGTGTTGACGGCCTGTTCATGGAAAGCCACGAGGCACCGGACAGCGCGCCTTCCGACGGCCCCAACATGGTGCCGCTTGATGCCATGCCGGCCGTTCTCGACTCGTTGCGCCGAATCGACGCCGCGCGGCGCGGTTGAAGTCTGGCCCAAAATTGTAATTTGATGCGCCCGGCGCCATGGCCGTCGCATTGGGAGCCGGTTCACCATCATTGAACGGCCATCGACAAGGAAACAGAAGGACAGAAGAAGATGAGCGCCATCGAAGACATCCAAGCCCGCGAGATACTGGATTCGCGCGGCAATCCCACAGTCGAGGTCGACGTTTTTCTGGAAGACGGTGCCTTTGGCCGCGCCGCTGTGCCATCAGGCGCTTCAACAGGTGCGCATGAGGCGGTGGAGCTTCGTGATGGCGACACCTCGCGCTATGGTGGCAAGGGTGTGCTGCAAGCCATCGAGGCGGTGAATATGGACATCCTCGACGCGCTGGTCGGTGGTGACGCGTTGGACCAGGCCGGGCTTGACCAGGCCATGATCGATCTTGACGGCACCGCCAACAAGGGGCGGCTCGGTGCGAACGCCATTCTGGGTGTGTCGATGGCGACGGCGCGCGCAGCTGCGGAGTCCGTTGGCTTGCCGCTGTGGCGTTATCTTGGCGGGGTACACGCGCATCTTCTGCCAACGCCGATGATGAACATCATGAATGGCGGCGCGCATGCTAACAATGCGCTGGATGTTCAGGAATTCATGGTCATGCCTGT
>CAJWDO010000215.1 GCA_913031555.1 uncultured Alphaproteobacteria bacterium
CGTACCAGGTTTCACGGTCAACACTGATCCCAGCAGCAGCTCCAAAGCGGGTAATACGATCAAGGCTGTTGGTCCCCATAACCGGCATGATCCGCACCGGATGCGCCATCAGCCACGCAACGACAAGCGAGGTTACATCGCTGTCATAACGCGCCGCGATCGCCGCCAGACGGTCATGGATGGACTTGTTTTTCGGCGCGAAAAGCGCCCCGCCAGCCAGCGGCGACCAAGCCATTGGCGGAATGTCGTGACGCTGCAGGAAGGCGATATCACCATTGGTGAAGGGCTGGTTCGCCAGGACGCTGATCTCGATCTGGTTGGTCGCCAGGCGCGTTGTCATCGCCGATTGCAGCAGATCCCAGTCCCAGGGGCGGAAGTTCGAGACGCCGACACTCCGCACCTTGCCGGAGGCCACCAGATCGTCGAGCGTCGCGCCGGTCTCGTGATGATCCATCAGCGGGTCGGGCCGGTGGATCAGCAGCAGGTCGATCGTGTCGATTCCCATCAGGCGAAGACTGTCCTCGACCGACTGTGTGATATGTGCCCGGCCAGTATCATAATATTTGACCCGCGCCGCCACATGCCTGCCAACCGGCGCGACGATATCGCATTTGGTGACAATCTCGATGCTGTCCCTGAGGGCTGGCGCGGCGCGAAGCGCATCGCCAAGGATCTCTTCGGCCATGTAGCCGCCATAGATGTCGGCCTGGTCCATCGTGGTGATTTCCTGCGCCAGACAGGCTTCGATCTTGGCCTGAACATGCGCTGGCGAGGTGTCGGCGTCATCGCCAAGCCGCCACATGCCATAGACGATACGTGACAGCGAGACATCATCGGTAAGGGATATACGTTCCATCAGGCTCTCTCTCCCACCCCAAGCGGCGTTGCCGGCGTCGATGCCGGCACACGTCCATATGCGTGCGGCAGTGAACAGGTTTTCAGTTCCGGCAACACAAGTTTGCCGATGTAATCGCATTCGTCCAGATGCGGATAGCCGGAAAAGATGAAGCTTCGCATGCCCATCTTCTGATAGGCCTCGATCTCGGACAGGATCTGGTCCGCGGACCCGACAAGCGCCGCCCCGCATCCTGATCGCGCACGGCCGACACCCGTCCACAGATGTGGCTCGATGAAGCCTTCCATATCGGCACATTCGCGGTTGCGGGCCTGCCGCGCCACACCAAGCGACGTGCTGTCGAGCGCCCGTTCGCGGATTTCCCGGCCAGCCTCATCATCCAGCTGCGAGACAAGCTCCTCAGCATATTCGCGGGCCTCGATCTCGGTCTCGCGAACAATCATATGAACACGAAGCCCGTAATCCAGCGTCCGGCCATGCGCCGCCGCCCGTTCATTCACCGTTGTCATCCGCACCGCCAGCTCCTCACGCGTTTCCGGCCACATCAGATAAACATCGCAATGCTGCGCGCACAGCTCGACCGCAGCCGGTGAATAACCGCCGAAATACAGCAACGGCCCGCCATTCTGCTGATAGGGCCGGGCCGGGTCGGTGGTCAGGCCGGCGAACCGGTAGATCTCGCCATCATAATTGATCTCATCCTGCGTCCAGGCCTGTTTCAGGATCTCGACCACCTCGCGTGAGCGCTGATAGCGATAGGCGCTGTCTTCGGTCTGGCCGGGGAAGTCCGAACTAATGATGTTGATCGTCAGACGGCCTTCCAGCATATGGTCCAGCGTCGCGATCGTCCGCGCCAGCATGATGGGTTGCATCTCGCCGCATCTGACGGCCGCCAGCAAATTCATCTTTTCGGTGACCGGCGCGCAGCCGGCGACAAATGACAGCGTGTCCTGCCCGACCTGATAGGAGGACGGGCACAGGATGTTCCGGAACCCGTTTGATTCCGACCGTTTCACGATTTCCGAGCAATGCGCCCAGCTTGACCGCAGGGCGTCATCCGGCACGCCAAGATGCTGGAAGTCGTCCGAGCAGAGGGCCGAGAAAAAACTGATCTCTGCCGCATCAAGGTCCGGGCTTGTTATCGGAACGACTGTCATGGCTCACCTCTTGTCACAGTCAAGGGAAGCACCTATCAAGACATTAATCAATGGTGTATCAATTTGCATTATGACTAGTAACCCTATCATCGCGGGACAGGGCGCGCTGCCGGTATATATACAGATCGCCGAGCTTGTCGCGCGGCAGATCGAGGCCGGCCTGCTGACCGAGGGACAACGCCTGCCACCCGAGCGCGAGATGGCACGCCAGCATGGCGTCGCGGTGGGAACGCTCCGCAAATCACTGGCGCGCCTGACCGAAATGGAGCATCTGGACAGGCGGCAGGGGTCTGGCAACTATATCCGCCGCACCGGTCGCGCTGCCTCGCTCTATTCGCTGTTCAGGCTCGAACGGCCGGATGGCGGCGGCCTGCCCTCGGCACGGTTGCTGTCATGCGAGAAGATACAGAAGCCTGCCGACCTGCCGGAATTCGGTGCCAGTGAAGACGGCTATCGGTTTCGCCGCCTGCGCTTTCTTGACAACATCCCGGTGGCGATCGAGGAAATCTGGCTTGATGCCACCGCCGTCGGCACCATCGATCCGGCGCGGGTTTCGCAGTCGCTTTACCAGTTCTATCGCGAGGAGCTTGGCCTGTGGATCACCCGCACCGAGGATCGTGTTGCGTTGGCAGAGCTTCCGGACTGGACGGTTGATCATTTTCCATTGCCAGCAGGATCGACCGTCGGATATGTGGAAAGATATGGCTGGTCGCAGTATGACCGGCGGGTTGAATTCTCGCGAAACTGGTTTGACCCGACCACCGCCCGCTTCGTCGCCAGACAGGGCCAAGATTACACAGCCTCCGCAGCACAACGGCATCACGGGCATCAAGAGGACAAAACGACATGACTGTTCATTATGGAGTGATCGGCTGTGGCATGATGGGCCGTGAACATCTTGCCAATATCGCGCTGATGGAGGATGCCGCTGCCAGCGTCATCTTCGAACCCGACGCCGAAATGGCGGCAGCCGCGGCGGCGGCGGCGCCGGGCGCCGTTCTGGTCGACAGCGTGGAGGCGCTGCTGGCGCATGACCGGCTGGACTGCCTTCTTATCGCCAGCCCGAACCATTGCCACATCGAACAGCTGCGGATGATTGCGGATGCTGTCAGCCTGCCTGTTCTTGTTGAAAAGCCGCTCTTCACCGATCCCGGTGATCTGACCGCCATCAAGGCATTCCGCGACAGCTATACCGCCCCGGTCTGGGTGGCGATGGAATATCGCTATATGCCGCCGATGCAACGGTTTCTTGAACAGGTTGGCGCGGCAACCGGCGGCATTCGGATGCTGAGCATTGTCGAACACCGCTATCCCTTCCTTGACAAGGTCGGCAACTGGAACCGCTTCAATGCGAATTCCGGCGGTACCTTTGTCGAGAAATGCTGCCATTTCTTTGATCTTATGCGTTTGATCATCGACGCCGATCCCGTCCGGGTTCTGGCCAGCGGTGGCCAGGAGGTGAACCATCGTGACGAGAGCTATGGCGGCGCGGCACCCGATATCTGGGATTGCGGCTATGTCATCGTCGATTTCGCGAAGGGCGCCCGGGCGATGCTGGAGCTGTCAATGTTCGCCGAGGGCTCGGAGTACCAGGAAATGGTCCACGCTGTCGGCCCCAAAGGCAAGCTGGAAGTCAAGATCCCCGGCCCGGCAAGGTTCTGGTCCGGCCCCGAAGACCGACGCCCTGTTCCGCACA
>CAJWDO010000216.1 GCA_913031555.1 uncultured Alphaproteobacteria bacterium
CAGGCAATCATCGCGGCATTGTCCGTACACAGCCATGCCGGTGGAACAACAAGGTCGAATCCCTCGTCACCGGCCTCTGCCTCGAGCCTTGCGAAGATCGCCTTGTTGGCGGCAACACCGCCGGCGATGACAAGCGTTGAGGCGCCATGCGCAGCCGCGAACCGTTCCATGGCGTGGCGCGCCCGGTCGGCAAGGCAGTCGGCGATCGCGGCCTGAAGCGATGCCGCCAAATCAGCCGGCGAGGCCTCGTTATCCTTGGACCTGTCATCTTCATCCTTGGAATCATCAACTTCGGGGGCCAGCGCGGCGTACCGCGTAGCGACGGCTGTCTTCAGGCCTGAAAAAGAGAAATGACAATGATCGGCGCCTTTCAGCGGGCGTGGCAGCCTGACCTTTCCGGCATCGCCGTCCGCCGCCAGACGCTCGATCGCGGGCCCGCCGGGATAACCAAGCCCCATGATCTTGGCGCTTTTGTCGAAGGCCTCGCCGGCGGCGTCATCCATTGTTGTGCCATAGCGTTCATAGTCGCCTGGTCCGTGAACGGCCAGAAGCTGGGTATGGCCGCCCGAAACCAGCAACAGCAGATAGGGAAAGGCCACTGGCGCGACCAGCCGCGGACTCAAAGCATGGCCTTCAAGGTGGTTCACGGCGTAATAGGGGATGCCGCGCGCCGTCGCGATGGCCTTTGCGGTCACTGTGCCCACAACAACACCGCCGATCAGACCGGGTCCGCCTGTCGCCGCCACCCCGTCGATGGCCTCAATACCGACTTCGGCGCCGGCAAGCGCGGTTTCGATCACGATGTCGATGGCGTCGAGGTGCGCACGCGCGGCAATCTCCGGCACCACCCCGCCATGCGCGGCGTGGATGTCCATCTGCGACGCCACCTCGCTGGCAAGGATGGTGCCATCACCAGCCACGATGGCGGCCGCGGTCTCATCACAGCTGCTCTCTATGCCGAGCATCAGGAAGGGGTCACTCATCAGGCGGCGTCCATATTGTTCGCTTTGTACCGGATCATAGGGCATTGCCGCCAGGTTGATAAGTCCCGACGCCGGAGGCTTTTTATTTTGCAACTGTGGCGGCCGGGCAGTATTACAGGCGGCTATGACCCGTTTGACCGATTTCTTTGCCGCGCGCCCTCTGATGCTGGGAAGCCGCGCCTCAGCGCTGGCGCTGGCGCAGGCTGACATTGTCCGCGACCGCCTTGCGCCGCTGGCGACCGATATTCTGTCGCTGACAACGCGAGGCGACAGGATCCTCGACCGCTCGCTTGCCGATGCCGGTGGCAAGGGGTTGTTCGTCAAGGAGTTGGAGCGACAGTTGCTTGATGGTGGCTGTGATGCGGCGGTTCACTCGATGAAGGATATGGAGACCGTTTTTGCCGATGGCACCGCCATCGCCGCGGTTCTGCCGCGCGAGGATCGTCGTGATGCGCTGGTCGGGCCTTTCGCGACGATTGACTCGCTTCCACAGGGTGCCGTTGTCGGCACCGCCTCGGTGCGTCGTCAGGCGCTGCTTTGTCATTATCGCCCGGACCTGCGGATCGAGCTGTTGCGCGGCAATATCAACACAAGGCTGGCAGCGCTTGCCGAAGGTCGGTACGACGCCATTATTCTTGCCATAGCAGGCTTGCGGCGGCTGGCGCTTGATGTGCCGCACACACCGCTTGATCCGGCGATCATGCCGCCTGCGGCGGCACAGGGCGCGCTGGCGATCCAGATCCGCGACGCAGATGATGATCGGGGACGGGCCGTGGCGGACGCGATTGCCAGTCTGAACTGTGCCAAAGCCAGTGCCGAGGTTACGGCCGAGCGTGCCATGCTGGCGCATCTTGACGGGTCCTGCCACACTCCGATCGCGGCCAGTGCGACGCTGGATGATGACGGAACGCTGCATCTTGATGGTATGGTGTTGAGCCCGGATGGCGTAGTGGCACACCGGGACAGCGAGACGGCACCACAGGAAGATGCGACGGAGCTTGGTCAGCAGCTTGGCGCCAGATTGCTCGACGCCGCCGGCGGGCGGGGATTTCTCGCCTGAGGCGATGATGGCAGGCGCGGTGGGTGACAGATGATGACAGACCACATCCCGACACATCACATCCGGGCAGATCTCGTTCTGACGGTGCGTCCTTCACCTGATGCTGCGTCTGACGTTGCCGCCCTTGGTCGGCGCGGCGTTGCGGCGATGGCAGCACCGCTGATGCAGGCCACCTGTCTTGATGCCGCGAAAACGGCCGCCGGGTCGCCCATCAGTTTGGCTGGGGGGCTGGCCGGGGGACTGATCTTCACAAGTCGTCATGCGATTCTCGGGTTTCTTGGGCTTTTTGATGGGGCTTTGCCGCCTGCCTGGGCCAGCCTGCCGGTATTTGCGGTTGGGCGTGCTTCCGGCCGTGTGGCCCGCGAGGCGGGGTTTGTTGACGTTACGGTTGGGACCGGTGGCGGGGCGGGGTTGGTGCCGCTGATCCTGGCGTGCCGTGACCTGAGCCGTGATCCGACAGGTGCGCCGTTACTCTGGCCCTGTGCGGTGCATCGCGGGTTTGACATGCAGGCCGCGCTGGCGCCGCAGATCGGGGTGACCATGCTGCCGGTTTATGAGATGAAGCCAGTGCCGCGGGTTGATGACGGCGCCCTTGCCGCCCTTGCCGAGGGCCGGGTCGGCGCGGTGATCCTGATGTCGGCCCGTTCGGCCCGCCTGTTTCGCGATATGCTGACCCGGCACGATCTGGAGCCTCGGATCAACGGCATGGCACTGATCGCCGGCAGCAAGGGAATCGCCGCCGCGGCTGGGTCCGGCTGGAGTGAGGAATTCGTTGCCAGACGGGCGACTCGCGCGCGGCTTTTAGCCATCGCCGCTTTGTTCTATCATCGTCGGATGACAGGGCGGTGATGACCTGCCCTGCCCAGATAGCTGTATCCAGACAGCCATCGCCACTTAGGGGCCTGACCAGCGCATGACCGCCAAAAAGACTTCCAATACCAATCACGAAACCATCGAGGGTGTTGCCGTCGAAAAGCAGGCCGCCTCGGCAGGACGTGCGCGGGCGGCTGGCCGCGAAAAATCTCCATCCGGGACAGGCGCGTCGAAACAACGTCCAGCCAGCGCATCTGCCGGGGCATCTGCCAGTGATTCTGCCGACAAGGCAGCGCCGGATAGCATGCAATCGGGTAAATCGGCGGGTAAATCGGCGGGTAAATCGGCGGGTAAATCGGTGGAGAGATCTTCCGATGCGTCTGCTGCCGGTAGGGTGCCTGCCTGGCCCGACAGCATGCCGGTGATTCTGGGCGCGGCGGCCATCCTGCTGGCTTTGGGCGGCATCATCATTCAGCAATGGATGGCGGCGCGGCAGGAAACCCAGCTTCGTGCCGAGATCGAAACCTTGGTGGCGCAGATCGAATTGGTGAACGGGAGTCTGGCCAATGCGCAGGCGCAAATTATTACTATAGGTGTCAGCCAGGATGCGGTGGTGTCGCGTCTTGCCGGGCTTGAGGCGGACCTGCCACAGGATCCGGCCAACGCGCTGGCGGCGCTGACGGAACGCCTCGACACGCTGGCTGCCGATCTGGCCGCGCTGCCTGCCGACAATGACGTCACCCTGTCGCCATTCGAATCCGGTCTGGCGCTGGCGCAGACCGGCCTTGGCGCGGCAAATGCGATGAATGCAGCCAATCTTGCTGGTGGCGATCCGGCGC
>CAJWDO010000217.1 GCA_913031555.1 uncultured Alphaproteobacteria bacterium
CCGCCACCTGCCGATATTGAGCATGTGGCCGGCCTTCCATCACCTCTGCGACCGCCTCGGGCGCGGCCGCCCCGCCTGCCATCAGCGCCAGCACGGCAGGACCGATTGACGGGTCGGTGACATTCTGCGTTGTCACCGCACCGGCACCGGCCAGAACATGTGGGCAACGGCTGCCAACGGCGATGCTGGAAGTGGTGATGGCAACGCCGGCCATGCCGGTATGTTCGCAAGAACCAACAATGGAAAAGGTCATGATGCAGCCCTGACTGTCACTGTCACATCAATGATCACAAAGCTGACGCGCCAGATATTGCGCGAATTCATGGTTTCCACGCTCAAGCCAGCTGAGCGGACCAGGCGCGCCAAGCGGTGATGCAGCGCCGTTGAAAATGCCCTCCACAACATGCCTGTCCTCAACCTGCACCTTGTCGAGAAACGCCTTTGTCGTCGCAAGATAGGCGTCACGGTCCTGTTCACCCGCCAGCTTTTCAGGCGCGATCGCGGCGCCATAGCGGACACGAGTGCGGGCCGGTCCGTCGGGCTGCAGTGACAGATACCAGAGGTGATCGGGGGCCAGAACATACATATGGCTCGGGAAAACTGTCGGCATCACCGAAGTATGACGCCACACCCCTTCAAGGCTGGTGTTGTCATCATGCGCACGGCCGACCGGCGCGCCGTCACTCTTGGTAAAGAACTGGCAGGTAAAGCCGGCAAAGGGGCCGCGCTCGTCGAAGGTGTTCTCCTCGACCGAGTAATGCGCCCCGACGGTGCTGCGATGCGCCACCGGCAGATGGTAGCTTTCCATGAAATTCTCGGTCAGGCATTTCCAGTTGGTGTCCCAGACATGTTCTTCACTGAAAATGGTGATGTAGTCCTGCTGGTTATACCGGTCGGTCAGCGATGTCAGCTCGGCAAGCTGTTCGGCAACCGGCGGAATTTCCGCCGACATCGTGACATAGATCCATCCCTGAAAAACCTCGCATCGCACAGTGGCCAGCGCCAGATCCTCGCGGGCAAAGCAATCCGTCCTGTCCATATGCGGTGCGGCCACCAACCGACCCGCGATGTCATAGGTCCAGGCATGATAGGGACAGGTGAATTTCCGTGACGTGCCACGCCCCTCGACAAGCCGCATCATCCGATGCCGACAGACATTGGCCCTGGCATAGACGTCGCCATCAGCGCCCCGGATGATGATCACCGGTTGCGGGCCAAGCTCGAAGGTCATGTAATCGCCCGGCGCGGCCACATCGTCGGCGCGGCCGGCGCACAGCCAGCTTTGTGCGAAAATACGCTGCTGTTCCAGATCGCATATCTCCGGCAGGACATAGAGGTCTTTTGGCGGTGCGCTTGCCGCGGCCAGAGGCCGTGCCGCCAGGTCCTTCAACTGGTCCAGAAGCGGGGCAAGCGTTGCATTCATGGCTCAGGCCTCTTTATCCGGGATGACGGCTGTCACTTCGATCTCGACAACCCATTCGGGTCGCGCCAGCGCCGGAACCACAAGGCCGGTCGAGCATGGATGCACGCCCTTCAGCCATTTGCCCATTTCCCGATAAACATCCTCGCGGTAGCGGATATCGGTCAGGTAGACAACGATCCGGCAGACATCATCAAGGCAGCTTCCCGATTCCTCAAGCAGCATCTTGATGTTCCGCATCGCCTTCTCGGTCTGCTGCGCGGCATCGCCTACATGCAACGACTCACGGCTGTCCAAATCCTGGCTGACCTGACCGCGAAGGAACACCATAGTGCCGCGCGCAACAACCGCCTGCGCCAGA
Organism: uncultured Alphaproteobacteria bacterium; assembly: GCA_913031555.1. Taxonomy (GTDB): domain Bacteria; phylum Pseudomonadota; class Alphaproteobacteria; order Puniceispirillales; family Puniceispirillaceae; genus UBA8309. The sequence continues at coordinate 1,782 of CAJWDO010000217.1, forward strand.
TCATTGTCAAGTTTCTGTTCGGGATAGGTCTGTTTGGTATTGAAGGGCCGAATGCGTTTATGGGCCATGCGTTACTCCCCACCGGCCACCGGCCGGGCCGCCGCGCGTGACGGGAATTCGGCCCGCGCGAGGTCAAGATAGGCGCTTCGCAACGCCGCCGTCATCTTCCCTGCACCGCCGTCACCAATTTTGGTGTCATCGATCTGGCCAACCGGCAGGACATAGATCGAGGAGGCGGTAATGAAGGCCTCGTCGGCGGCAAGCGCCTGATCCAGCGTGAAGAATTCCTCGCGGATGCGAAGCTGGTGCGTCTCGGCCACGCGCAGCATCGTCTGGCGGGTGATGCCGTGAAGAATGTCGTTGCTGACCGGACGGACGTAAAGATCACGGTCCTTGATGAAGAAGAAGCTGGAGGAGCCTGCCTCGGTGACATAGCCGTCCGGCGCAATCATCAAAGCCTCATAGGCACCGGCCAGGCTTGCCGCCTGTTTCGCCATGACCTGGCCAAGAAGGTTGGTTGATTTGATGTCGCGGCGGGCCCAACGAATATCGGGGGTGGTTGCCAGTTTCACCGGCTTTGGCGGCGCATCGGCGGCGAATTTCTCTTTCTGGGTGAAGGCAAAGACATTCGGCACATAATTATCATCATAGAGATAGCTCCGGTCACGTTCACCGCGGGTGACCTGAAGATACATGAACCCCTCGACCGATTCGTTGATCTCGATCAGGCGCATCATCGCCGCGAACAGATCATCGCGCGACATCGGTGACGGCATTTCCAACTCGCTCAGCGACCGGTCGAGCCTGTGCATATGATATTCGCAATCGACAAGCTGGGAATCAAGGATGCCGAACCCCTCATACACCGAGTCGGCAAAAAGCAGCCCACGGTCGAAAATCGAAAGCTTCGCCTCGCTCTCCGGAATAAATTCACCGTTCAGAAAAACCGTTCTGTCCATGGACCTGCCCTCTTGCTTTCACGAAATGCTCACCATCGCACGCTATCGCGTTTCCGAAAGCTTGCAAACCACTGTTGTATTCTAGGCGCTTGCCAAGGCCGGCCAGCGCGCGTGGAAACGCGACCAGTCTGCCTCATCCATCGCCACATCGATGGTCTCGTCACCGCTGTCGGCCATCTCGGCAAGGCGGACATCACCACGGTCGAACAGCCAGGCCCGCGCCGCGCCGTCGGCAGGCCCGACGGTCACGCTGGACAGTCGCCAGCCGGCGCCAAGCCGATCGTCGATGGCCTGAAGCAGGGACGCGATCCCGGTGTCGGCCAGCGCCGAAGTGAAGCAACCGTCATCAAACATGTTGCCAAGCATTTCGGTTCGCAAACCATCCGTATCCAACAGATCCGCCTTGTTCATCACCGGCAGGATTCGCGCCGCCTGCGCTTCGTCATCAACCCCGAGATCGGACAGCACATCATGGACGTCGCCTGCCTCCTCGGCCACCAGCGGTGATGCCGAATCATGCACATGCAACAGCAGGTCGGCCTGTACAACCTCTTCCAGCGTGCTCTTGAAGGCTTCGACAAGTTCGGTCGGCAGCTGGCTGATGAACCCGACCGTGTCGGCGAGAACGATCTGCCGGCCCGAAGGCAGGGTGATGGCGCGCATGGTCGGATCGAGCGTGGCGAACAGCATATCCTTGCTGAGAACGCCGGCCCCGGTCAGACGGTTGAACAGCGTCGATTTACCGGCATTGGTATAGCCGATCAGCGCCACCGTCGGCACCTCTCCGCGCGACCGGTTGCCGCGCTGGAGATGACGTGTCCGCTCAACCTCCTTCAATTCCTTGCGAATGCGGACCACACGGTCCATCAGCATCCGGCGGTCAAGCTCGATCTGGCGCTCGCCGGGGCCACCAAGGAAGACACCACCACCACGCTGGCGCTC
>CAJWDO010000218.1 GCA_913031555.1 uncultured Alphaproteobacteria bacterium
TAGGCAATGCCGCTTTCAGGTGCCTGGCTGAGACCAATTTCCTCAAGGATCTGATAAACCGCCTGATCGATGGCACGGACCGCCGCGTCGTCAAGCGGGCGGTATTGACCACCTGTCATGCCGGGCCGGATAGGTCGCAATTCCGCCGACAGCGGCGCGGCACGTTCCATTCGGCGGGCGGCACGGCCACCGGCTCGTCGTGATGAGGCAGGGATTGCAGTGAAGAGGCGTCTGTTCATCTGGCTCTCTCCTATATGTTCAGCGGCGCGACTCTAGAGCCTGACCCGGGCCGCCTTTGGGTCGTACATGGGGCGGAAGCTGACCTCCGCCGGGACTATGGTACCGGCAACATCAATAGTGTAATCAGATCGAAGCTGTTCCTCGGCGGACTCGCCCTCGCTGGCGCATCTGACATAGCCAAGGCCAACCGCGCCACCAAGATGGTGGCCAAAATTGCCGCTTGTCAGATGACCGACGATCTCGCCATCACGCAGGACAGGTTCATTATGGTAGAGAAGCGGCTCCGGCTCCCGCAGGCGGAACTGCATCAATCGCTGCGACAGCCCGTCATTGCGTTTTGCCTTCACCGCATCGGCACCGATCATCCCGCCAAAACGTGTGTCGGGCTTGCCTTCCTTGACGGCAAACCCAAGCCCGGCCTCGAGCACATGGTCCTCATTGGAGATGTCATGACCGAAATGCCGGAAAGCCTTTTCGATCCGGCAGCTGTCAAGCGCATGCAGCCCGCACAGCCGCAGCGGATGATCTTCGGACCGTTGCATCAGCGTGTCGAACACATGGTTCGCCATATCGGATGACACATAAAGCTCCCAGCCAAGCTCGCCAACATAGGTGACGCGGTGCGCACGGGCGATGCCGTGCCCGATCTCGATCTGCTGAACGGTGCCGAACGGGAAATCCGCATTCGCCAGGCTCTGCGGGATCAGCGGTTGCAGGAAATCTCGCGACTCCGGCCCCATCACCGCCATCACCGATTCCGACACCGTGACATCCATGGCAAAGCAATGCGCACCATCAGGGATGTGCCCGTTGATCCAGTGCAGATCACGGCGCACCGTGGCCGCCGGGGTGACAACAAGGAATTCGTCGGCTGACAGGCGGGTGACGGTGACATCGGCCTCGATACAGCCATCATCATTCAGGAACTGTGTGTAGACGATCCTGCCATCAGGCACCGCAACGTCATTGCCGCACAGCCGTTGCAGCACGGCTTCGGCATCGCGGCCGACAACCCTGATCTTGCCAAAGCTGGACAGGTCGAACATGCCGACATGCGCGCGCACGGCCCGATGCTCATCCGCGCTGTAATCAAACCAGTTCTGGCGCTTCCAGCTATATTCATATGCGGCCTTCCTGCCAGCCGCGCGTTCGGCCTGCGGCAGGAACCAGTTGGCGCGCTCCCACCCGCTGACCTCGCCGAAACAGGCACCGCCCGCCTTCAACCGGTCATGAATCGGGGACAGTCTGACATCACGCGCCGTTTCCACCTGCCGGTAGGGAAAATGATCGGCATAGAGAAGGCCGAGCGTTTCCGAAACCCGTGTGCGAAGATAGCTGCGGTTGGCCTGAAATGGCTGCATCCGCCGGATATCGACATCCCACAGATCCATCGGCGCGTTGCCGCCATCCATCCATTCTGCCAGCACCATGCCGGCACCGCCGGCGGACTGGATCCCCACCGAGTTGAAACCGGCGGCGACGAAAAAGTTCTTCAGCTCCGGCGCCTCGCCGAGGATGTAGCGATCATCAGGGGTAAAGCTTTCAGGACCGTTGAAGAACGTCTGGATACCGGCCGTCGCCAGCACCGGCAGACGTTCCACGGCACGTTCGAGGATGGGTTCGAAGTGATCGAAATCCTCGGGAAGCGAGTCGAATTCGAAATTCTCGGGAATGCCGTCCATGCCCCATGGCTTGGAATTCGGCTCGAAGGCGCCAAGAAGGATCTTGCCGGCATCCTCCTTGTAGTAGGCGCATTCATCAGGCACCCGCAACACCGGCAGGTTCGAGGTCAACCCGTCGATCCCCTCGGTCACGATGTAGAAATGCTCACAGGCATGAAGCGGCACGGCGACGCCGGCCTTCTCGCCAATCTCCCGCGCCCACATGCCGCCGGCATTGACCACATAGTCGGCCTCTATCGGCCCCTGGTCGGTCATCACGCCGGTGACGCGGCCGTCGGCCTTGTGGATATCGGTGACCTTGACGCCCTGGATGATCTTCACGCCATAACCGCGCGCGCCCTTGGCCAATGCCTGAGTGATATTCACCGGGTCGGCCTGCCCGTCCTTTGCCAGCCAGACCCCGCCGACAGCGTCATCGACCTTCAGCCCCGGATAGCGGCCGGCAATATCCGACGGGGTGATCTCGTCAACTTCGACACCGAAGGCCCGCGCCATCGCCGCCGAACGGCGAAGCTCCTCCATCCGTTCATCGGTCAGCGCCACGGTCATCGATCCATTGCGTTTGAAGCCCGTCGAGACACCCGTTTCGTCCTCGAGCCCGAAATAGAGCTCCTGCGAATATTTCGCCAATCTCGTCATGTTCTGCGTCGCGCGAAGCTGCGCGATCAACCCGGCCGCATGCCAGGTGGTGCCACAGGTCAGCTGCTTGCGCTCGAGAAGGACAACATCGGTCCAGCCAAGCTTGCCAAGATGGTAGGCAATCGAACAACCGATCACCCCACCCCCGATGATGACAGCGCGTGCCTTTGCCGGAACATCCATGGGCCTATACCTTCATCCGTGAATTGTTGGGGTCATAGAGAACGTCGCCCGCGACAAGTGCCGCAGGGCGCTCACGCCCCAATACATCAACACTGATCACACCACCGGCTGCCAGCATGCCGGAATCGACAACCGCCATCGCAATCGACTTGTCGACGCGATGCCCGTAACCGGCCGATACAACAAGGCCGGCAGCGTTGCCGTCGATCAGCACGGTGCTGAGATAGACGGCGTCGCCAAACGGCTCGCCATCGGCCGGATCGTCCAGTGTCAGGGTGACAAAACCCTGCTTTGCGCCAGCCTGGTGTTCACTCTGCAACGCCGCCTTGCCGGTAAAGCTGTCCTTGCCGAGATTGACCCAGCGGCCAAGCCCGCTCTGGAACATCGTGTAGTCCGAGGTCAGGTCGGCCTTCCATGACCGGTAGCCCTTTTCAAGACGCATCGAGTCCAGCGCCAGCATACCGAAATTGCCGATCTGATGCGCCGCGCCAGCGGTCCATACGGCGTCATAAAGCGGCTTGATGCCATCCATGTCGCAATGCAACTCCCACCCGGCCTCGCCGGCGAAGGACACCCGGATCGCGGTTACGCCGATGCCGGCGATATCCATCCGCCGGTAGGTCAGCCACGGGAATTCATCATGCCCCATCGCCGCGCCCGTCAACGCGGCCATCAGCGCCGGTGCCTTCGGCCCGGTCACAAGAAGCGTCGCCATCTGCGAGGTGACATCGGTGATGCTGATCGAGCCACTGGCAGGCAGGCGGAAATTCAGCAGGTCGCGATCATGCCAATAGGCACCGGCACCGGTCATCATCAGGAATTCATCCTCGCCAAGCCGCGTTGCCGTCATCTCGGTCAGGATCCTGCCCTTCTCCGAGGCGAAATAG
>CAJWDO010000219.1 GCA_913031555.1 uncultured Alphaproteobacteria bacterium
CGTCGGCTATGGCTCGATACAGGAACCGGCGCCTGAACTGCCCTTCCGGAAGATGATGTCGAAGAATATCACACTGTCCTCCATTCTCGTTTATCTCCTCGAGACCGAGGAAGCTGTCGCCTATGCCGCGATTGTCGGTGATATGCTGGAACGGCAGGTTCTGGATGTTCCGGTGCAGGAAATTCTGCCGCTTCATGAGGCGGCGCGGGCGCATCAGCTTGTCGAGGCCGGCAACCGGTCTGGCGCAGTGGTGCTGACAACAGGCTAGGCGGCCTGCTGCAACTTGTATATTCAGGCGTCAGCGGCTACATCTGACGAGCCGTTCTGATCCGTGGAAGTGAACCCTGATGCCATCTGACAAACACCCCAATCAACCGCTTCGTGTTGGTGTAGCCGGACTTGGCGTCGTTGGCGGCGAAGTGGCGCGCCAGCTCAGCCATCGTGGTGTGGACATTGCCGCTGTCGCCGGCAGGCCCTTTACCATTACCGCCGTCAGCGCCCGTAGCCGCAATACCGACCGCGGCTTCGATATGACGGGAATCGCCTGGGTCGAGAACGCCGCCGATATCGCGTCACGCGACGATGTCGATATTGTCGTTGAGATGATTGGCGGCGAAGAGGGGGTGGCGCTTGACCTCGTCCGCGACGCGCTGGCATCTGGCAAGCATGTCGTCACCGCCAACAAGGCGTTGCTGGCACATCATGGTACCGAACTGGCCACACTCGCCGAGGCCAACAATGTCGGCCTGATGTTTGAGGCTGCCGTTGCCGGCGGCATCCCGGCTGTAAAGGCGCTTCGCGAGGGGCTGGCGGCCAACAGAATCAGCCGTGTATCGGGCATTCTGAATGGTACATGCAACTATATCCTGACGCGTATGGAGCGCACTGGCGAGGCATTTGCCGATGTTCTTGCCGACGCGCAGAAGCTTGGCTATGCCGAGGCCGAACCGTCGCTTGATGTTGATGGCATTGATGCCGCGCACAAGCTTACAATCCTTGCCGCCATTGCCTTTGGCCAGACCCCGCAATTTGACCATGTCGCGATTTCGGGCATCCGTGATGTATCGGCGGTGGATTTTGCCTATGCCGCGCAGCTTGGTTTCCGGATCAAGCTTGTCGGTGTCGCGGAACCGGGGCGGATGCCCCGCATGCAGACCTGTCTTCTTCCCATTTCGACCCAGCTTGCCAAGGTTGACGGTGTTCTAAACGCGGTTGCTTTTGAAGGTGATCCGGTTGGTACCACCGTTCTGACTGGCCCCGGTGCCGGGGCCGGCGCGACATCGTCTGCCGTGCTCTCGGACCTTGTCGATATCGCTGCCGGCAGGATCCCCTGCACATTCGGCCGGCCGGTCGCCGCGCTTCGTAATGGCAGCAAGGTTGTGAATGGCGGTGGGCCTGACACGCCCTTTTATGTGCGGTTGATGGTGGTCGACAAGCCCGGCGTCCTTGCCGATGTGACATCGGTGCTTCAGACCCACGCCATTTCGGTTGAGTCGCTTCTCCAGCAAGGGCGCGCCCCGCAGGATGTTGTGGCGCTGGTGATGACAACGCATGAGGTGTCGGTCGACCACCTTATGAAGGCGCTGGACGAGCTTGAATCCCTGTCATGTGTTCAGGCACCGCCGGTGGCCATGCCCATTGTGGTGGCCGATCAGGAGGGGTGATTGGACGGCGAAACTGCCTTTCTCGGTGTTGAATCGTCGCTGACAAATGCGCGATGGGAGCCTGCGCGGTCAATCCGCCACGGTGAAGAGCTTGACCGCCACGCCGCCGCCATTGCCCAGCAATTCACCGATATGCCGCTTCCCGTCAGCAGGTTCCTTGCCGGCCGCGACCTTGGCGATCTGACAATTGATCAGTTTCTTGAGCCGAAGCTTCGCGACCTTCTTCCAAACCCGTCACGATTCCGCGATATGGACCGCGCGGCGGCACGGCTTGCCGATGCTGTCGAGGCCGGCACGCCGGTCGGTGTCTTCGGGGATTATGATGTCGACGGGGCGGCGGCGGCGGCGCTCCTTGTCAATGTGCTGGGGACGCTTGGCCTGGCGGTCGATGTCCATATCCCGGACCGGATGCGCGAGGGCTATGGCCCGAATGCAGCGGCGCTCCATGCCCTTCAGGAACGTGGTGCCGGGCTGATTGTCACGGTTGATTGCGGAATCAACGCGCATGCGCCGCTTGCCGCCGTGGCCAGCACCGGGATTGACGTGATTGTCGTTGATCATCATCTTGCCGGCCCCGACCTGCCGCCAGCCCACAGCGTCATCAACCCGAACCGGCTGGATGAGGATGGTGCCTATGGGCATCTCTGTGCTGCCGGCGTCACCTTCATCGTGCTTGTGGCGCTGCTGCGGGAATTGCGGGGTCGGAATTTTTTCACTGACGTACGGCCGGCGCCTGACCTGATCCGCCAGCTTGATATAGTTGGGCTGGCGACGGTTTGTGATGTCGTGCCGCTGACCGGCGTCAATCGCGCCTTTGTTGGTCAGGGACTGAAGGTGCTGGCGCAGCGCGGTAATATCGGCCTTGCAAGCCTGGCTGACCAGGCTGGCCTTAACAAGCCGCCAAGCGGTCATACGCTGGGGTTCATGCTTGGCCCACGGATCAATGCCGGCGGCCGGATTGGCGCGTCCGACCTTGGTGTACGCCTGTTGTCGACACGCGCCGCTGACGAGGCTGGCGCTATTGCCGTGTCGCTTGATGAACTGAACAGCCGTCGTCGCGAGATCGAACAGGAAATCCGCGCCCATGCGATGGATCTGGCTGCGCAGCAGGATGACCGGCCGGTGGTTCTTGTCGGCCATCAAAGCTGGCACGAGGGCGTGATCGGCATCGTCGCCGGACGCCTTCGTGAGGCGCTTGGCAAGCCTGCCTGTGTGGTCGCGCTTGGCGATGGGACGGGTGATGACGCCGACCATAATCCGGGCAAGGGGTCGGGACGATCCATTCCGGGCTTCAGGCTTGGCAGCGCGATTATCGCGGCCCAGCAGGCGGGCATTCTCGCCGGTGGCGGCGGGCATGACATGGCGGCAGGATTTTCCGTTGATGCGGACCGTATGGAGGAATTTCATGATTTCATCTGCCAGCGCTTTACGGCCGAGGTGGGCGGCGAGGTGCCGCGCCCGGTCCGGCATGTGGCCGGCCTGTTGAGTACGGCCGGCGTGCTGCCCGAGCTTGCCGACTGGCTGGACAGGCTGGGGCCGTTCGGCAGCGGTAATCCAGAGCCGCGATTTGCGCTTCCCGACTGCCGGATCGGCTACGCCAAGGCTGTGGGGCGCGATGGCGCGCATATTTCCTGCCGTCTTGATGATGGCAGTGGCGGTACATTGTCGGCGATCGCGTTTCAGGCAGGCGGTACGCCGTTTGGTGAGGCGTTGTTGTCGGCACGCGACGGCGCCCCGCTGCATATTCTGGGGCGCGTACGGCGTGATCATTTCCGTGGTGGACGGGCGATGCAGCTGGAGATCGAGGATGCGGCGCCTCGGTCGTTATGACCGGCTTCCGGTGAAGCGTATCAGGTTTGTTATCGGACAAAAAACCGGGTTGATTTGCCAGTGCATTTTGACTAATACACCACACAAGCATTGTGTCCCGTTCGTCTAGGGGTCTAGGACACCG
>CAJWDO010000220.1 GCA_913031555.1 uncultured Alphaproteobacteria bacterium
GTGCAGCTTGGCGATGCGGAGATGACAACTGTGATCGACGCCGCCATCGAGGCAACAGGCGCTGCCTCCATCAAGGATATGGGCCAGGTCATGGGCCATCTCAAACAGGCGCATGCAGGCCAGATGGATTTCTCGCTCGCCAGCCAGAAGGTCAAGGCCGCGTTGCTGGACCGCGGATAATACCGGTCGGCGTACAGTTCGATTAATGTAGATGCAGCGCCGGCGTCTTGCCGATTGTCGGCTTGGCCCACATTATAGCTCAGAAGTCTGGTCCCCTGGCCCCGGAACGGATCACTGATTGTCGGAGAGCGAATGTCCGTACCGCCGGAATTCATCGAGGATTTGCGCCAGCGCGTGCCACTGTCCGACCTGATCGGCAAACGGGTGAAGCTTGTCCGCAAGGGGAGGCGTTTCAGTGGACTGTGTCCATTCCATTCCGAAAAGACGCCGTCCTTCTCTGTCGTTGACGACCAGGGGTTTTATCACTGTTTTGGATGCGGGGCGCATGGCGATGCCATCTCCTTTCTTCGTGAGACCGACGGGCTGGATTTTATGGAGGCTGTCGAGCGGCTTGCCGGCATGGCCGGGCTGGCTGTGCCGCGAAGCACGCCAGAGGATCCGCAACGCACCCGCCAGCGCAAGGCCGCGCTTGATATCCTCGAGGAAACAACGCGGGTCTTCCAGGCAGCCCTGCAGCGCAATGATGGGCAGGGTGGTGCCACCTATCTTCAGCGCCGCGGGCTCACCGAGGCGGTGATCTCGACCTACCGGCTCGGCTATGCGCCGCGAAGCGGGCTTCGTACAGCGCTGGCGGCGCGCGGTTTCAGTGATGAAGACATGCTGGCCGCCGGGGTGATTCGGCGCAGTGAGCGTGATGGCGAATTGTTCGACTATTTCCGCGACCGGGTGATGTTTCCGATCGAGGATCGCCAGGGCCGGGTGATCGCGTTCGGTGCGCGGGCGCTTGGCGATGCGCAGCCGAAATATCTGAATTCGGGCGAGGGGCCGACCTTTTCCAAGAAGAATGTTCTTTATGGGTGGGTGCAGGCCCGCGAGGGGTTGCGACGAAACCTGCCGCTGGTTGTTGCCGAGGGTTACATGGATGTCATCGCCATCCAGAAGAGTGGCGTTGCGACCGCTGTCGCGCCGCTTGGCACGGCACTGACGGAAGAACAGATTGGCCTGTTGTGGAAACTTCACGACGAGCCGGTTCTCTGTTTCGATGGCGATGCCGCCGGACAGCGGGCGCAGGCACGGGCGCTGGAACGCCTGCTGCCACAGCTTCAGCCCGGCAAGTCGGCACGGTTGGCGGTTCTGCCGGCAGGGCAGGACCCCGATGATCTGCTGCAAAGCGAGGGCGGTGATGGTCTTCTGAAGGTGCTGTCGGCAGCGCGATCGATGATTGACAGCCTGTGGACCATCACCGCCGAACAGCACGATCTGCGCCAGCCCGAACAGCGTGCGCAGTTCTGGCAGGCGGTGCGTGATCAGGTTCGCCAGATTGGCCATGGCCAGGTGCGAGGTGCCTTTTCCGATGAGATCGAGGCGCGAATCGCGGCTATGCGGACCGCCGGTCGCGGTGGTGGCAGAGGTGGCGTCGCTGGTGGTCTGGCGCGGCCGCGCGTGCGCCGTCCCACCACTGGCGCCATCCACCGCCACCGCGCCATCTGCGCGCTGATCATGGCGCATCCGGAGCTTGTGCCTGACATGTTCGAATCGCTTCTTTTCATCGACTCGGGCGATGCGGGCCTCGAAGCGCTGAAAAAAGCGGCGATAGATGCGGTAATTCGCGATCCTGACCTTGACGCGGCGGCACTCAGGCATCATCTAAATGGGTTGAATTTGGCAGACGCGATCAGTGTGCTTGAGGGGGACGAGATGAAAGCGCGAATGCCCTTCGACCCTGACAAAATTTCCGGCTCCGACGCCGGTCAGCACCTGCATGAACTTCTCCAGCTTGTTGGTGGTTCATCGGGGTTATTTTCCAGCGGGGCCTCCATACCCCGTTGAGTTCTTTTTTGCGGATCAATCCATTGACTGTTGGGCCCGACCTCGCAAAGGCCCGACTGTACCAAGGAAAGCAGACGATCTAAATGGCATCCAAGGCAACACAACAGACTGAAACCGAAATCCAGCCGCAGGAAGGCGCTGTCGATGCGCCTGAAAGCGATGCCGCGCAGCAGGCACAAAAGCTGCTGATGAAGCTCGGCAAGGAGCGCGGCTATGTCACTCACGACGAGCTGAACGCGGCCCTGCCGGCAGAGGATTTTACCTCTGAACAGATTGATGAGTTCATGTCGACCCTCAGCGAGATGGGTGTCTCGGTCGTTGAGGCCGCGGACGGTGATGATTCATCCGAGAATGAAGAAGAGGAAACGCGCGCGTCGGGCAATGTGTCTGACAGCGATGTTTCGGGTACTGATGATCCTGTGCGGATGTATCTTCGCGAGATGGGCAGCGTCGAATTGCTGTCGCGCGAAGGTGAGATCGCCATCGCCAAGCGCATCGAGGCTGGCCGCGAGATGATGATTGGTGGCATTTGTGAATCGCCGCTGACAATCCGGGCCCTGCTTCACTGGCGTGACCAGATCGCCGACGGTGTGGTGCCACTTCGCGACATCATCGACCTGGAAACCACCTACGCCAAGATCAATGGTGGCCCGGTCGATCAGGAGGTTATGAACGCGATGGGGGACGGCATCGACGACGCCGACCTCGACGATGAGGACGAGGAAGCCGAACCCGAGAAAGCCGAGGAAGAGGAAGCTTCGTTGGCCGATGGAGACGCCGATACCGACACCTCGACCCGTGACGCCAATTCAGGCGATGAGGGTGACGATCTGAACATGTCGCTTGCCGCGATGGAAGATGCGGTGCGCGACCATATGATGGCGCGATTCGACGAGATAGCGGCTCTTTTCAAGCAGTTCACCCGTTCGCAGGACCGCCGGCTGGCCAAGATGGCGGCTGACGAGGCGCCATCGCCCCGCAGCGAGGCAACCCATCTTGAGTACAAGATCCGTCTTGTCGAATTGATGGAAGGCATCAGTTTCAACCCTGCCCGGATCGAGGCGCTGACCGACCAACTCTTCACCCTGAACAGGCATGTCACGGCGATCGAGGGGCGCCTGTTGCGAATTGCCACCGATGCCGGTGTGCCGCGTGACCAACTGCTGGCGGCATGGAGTGGCCGTGAATGTATCGATACTTGGCCAGGTGACAATTATCGCAGCAATCAGTGGCGCAAGCTGAAGTCCCAGCATGCCGGCGACCTTGACGATATCCTCGGCAAAATCCGACTTGTGGTTGATGATGTCGGGCTGTCCGTCACCGAGTTCCGCGACATTATACAGACCATCCAGCGCGGCCAGCGCGAAAGCGCCCGCGCCAAGAAGGAAATGGTCGAGGCAAACCTCAGGCTGGTGATTTCCATTGCGAAAAAATACACCAATCGCGGCTTGCAATTTCTTGATCTCATTCAGGAAGGCAATATCGGTCTGATGAAGGCGGTCGACAAATTCGAATACCGCCGTGGTTATAAATTCTCGACCTATGCAACATGGTGGATCCGTCAGGCAATCACGCGCTCGATTGCCGACCAGGCGCGCACCA
>CAJWDO010000221.1 GCA_913031555.1 uncultured Alphaproteobacteria bacterium
AATTTGTTGATGGAGACACTTTAGAAGATGGGCGCGGCCTGTCAATCGGTGCCGGCTGTCGGCGCGAGGTCGGGCAGAGGTATTTCCCGATCTGGTTAAAGTGGTTGTCCGCGAAGCTGCTGGCGAAGCTGCTTTGTGACGTCTACCGCCTGATCAAGATGCGGATTGACCCGCAACGCAGCCTCGAACGCCTGCAGCGCGCCCTGCAGATCGCCATCGCGCATATTGATCATGCCAAGGCCGCTGAGCGCGCCGAAATGTCGGGGTTCAAGGTCGATCACACGGGCAATGTCACGGCGCGAGCCGGTGTCATTGCCAAGCAGAAAACGCACCGTCGCCCGCTTGTTCCAGGCTTCGGCGAAATCGGGGTGATCATCGATAAGCTGGCTGAAGACCTGTTCGGCGCCGTCAAGCATGCCCCTGTTCATCAGCGCCATGCCTGATTGCATAAGCCTGTCGGCATCGGCGGCACCGTCGGACGCAATCCAGCGTGACCAGATCTCGGATGTCAGCTGACTGGCCTCGGCATGGCTGCCTGTGCGCGCAAGGTCGGCAAACAGACGGTCCAGTGCCGGATCTGTTTGATCGCTGGCAGCCGGCATCGCCAGCGCCATGAACAGAAGACACAGCGCAAGATACCCGCCAAGGCGCCGACCACCGACCGTACAGACAGATGCCTCGATTTGTTCTTTCATACTCATAAACCTGATATGGGGTTTCGTGGGAAAGATCCAAGATCATCACAATGCCGCAGTCAGATCATGCCCGGTGGTGTTTGTCCCGGTGGTGTTTGTCTAAGAAGATAAAATGCCTTATTATTCGTCATAGAGAATTTAGGCGCCGTTCCGAGATCCGCCATGATGTCAAATTTACGCAATCTTGCCATCGCCCTGTGGCTTGCCATTTGGCTGATACCCGCAACGATCGTGTCGCCCTCATGGGGTGATGAAAGCCAGACCAAGATTGATCTTCAGGCAGCGCTGCTGAGTTTCCTCGACATGTCAGCCGACCAGCAGGGCCGGTTTCGGGTGATTGACCGTGTCACTGGCAAGGTTCTCCATACCTATGCCGGTGCGATGCATCCGAAGATTGTGCCCTTTGGCGAGGACAGGGTGCTGTGCATCGAGATGTTCGACACCGCCGGCGAGAGCCATGCTGCTGATTTCGTGATGCGGCAGACACCGGCCGGATGGATGTCTTCCGAAACATAGCCCGAATAGCTGAGCACAAATTCATCCCGCAACAGCAACTGGCTGAATTTAAAAAATCTGTCGAAATCCATCACAAAGCCGGTTCACCGCACGCGTTCATGGCGTGAGTATAGCCGATTTAATGCGATTGCAGACGGAAAAATATGGTTGCTGTCAGGTGGCGTTTTTCGTCCCCTGTCCAGTCTGAATTTACTCAGCGCCACTATCAGGGAAAGGCTATGGGAAGCCCGTGTTTGGACACTGTTTCCGTGGCCGTGAGTCCACGAATCATCGCTTTCCCTTTGTCCGGTGTTCTGGCAATTTGAAGCCGGATAACTTCAACCCAGATGACGGGTGCCCTGTCTGACTGACACCCGGCATCTTTAGTAAAGGTGGCAACCATGATTAAAGCGATAATTGTCGAACAGGGCGAGGACAGGGCCGTTTCGGCATCGGTTCAGGAGATTGAGGAATCACGGCTCCCAGATGATGGCGATGTCGATATCGCGGTGGAATATTCCAACATCAACTACAAGGATGGGCTGTGCCTTAATGGCCTTGGCGGGCTTGTCCGCAGCTATCCGCACGTCCCGGGCATCGATTTTGCCGGTGAGGTGACGGCCAGCCGTGATCCGAATTTTAAGCCTGGTGACAAGGTGATTATGGGCGGTCAGCGAGGTGGTGAGGTGCGCTGGGGCGGCTACGCGACAATGGCAAGCGAGCAGTCACAGCGGCTGGTACACCTTCCCGACGGCATGACAACGCGCGAATCTCAGATGCTTGGCACCGCCGGATTCACCGCGATGCAGGCCATAATGCGGCTTGAGGCGAACGGCATGACGCCGGAAGGCGGCGAGGTTCTGGTAACCGGGGCCGGTGGCGGCGTCGGTTCGATCGCGACGGTGCTGTTGGCGCGGCGCGGCTACGCCGTGGCGGCGATGACCGGGCGGGCCGAGATCGCCGATTATCTGACCGGCCTTGGCGCTGCCCGCATCGTTGATCGCGCCGAGATGGCGGATGATCCCGGCAAGGTCATGGAATCGGCTGTCTGGGGTGGGTGTATCGATTGTGTCGGTGGCCAGATCCTGGGGCGCGCCATAAAGCAGATGAAGAATGGCGCCGGCATTGCCTCGCTCGGCAACACCGCCGGCGCGACGATGAATGCCAGCATCATCCCGTTTTTGCTTCGTGGGGTTTCCGTCTATGGCATTGATTCGGTGACCGTGCCGCTGCCGCAGCGGGCCGAAATATGGACCGCGCTCGCGGCCGAAATGCCGAAGGATGTCCTCGCCGGCATGTGCAGCGAGATAGGTCTTGGCGAGGTGATTGAGCATGGCCGCCAGATTCTGGACGGCAAGGTCAGGGGCCGTATCATCGTTGATGTGAATCGTTAGGATGAACAGCCAGCCAGGGTAAGTTGGCCGGAGTAAGTGGGCTAGGGTGAAAGGTCCTGTCTGGCGCGTCGGGTGACGACGTCAAAATCGCTTGCCGTCAATCTATAAAAGCCTCACTGTTTTTTGGTTGTTACGCAGCTGGAATGATGGGGGTGTGAGATGGACCAGACCATTATTGGTTCCAATCGCAGGATCGATCCGACAAGGCGGGCGCACCTGAAGCCTGATCTGACGCCGGACGACAATGACCGGGTCGAGATCGGCCCGACCGGCCTTGCCTTTGGCGAATGGGCGGCGGCGGGGTTGGCGGCACCCGACATGCCGGCGCTTCGCGAATACCGGCTGTCGCGCCTGCAGGACCAGATCCGCAAGCATGACTGTGCCGGGCTGCTGTTGTTCGACCCGTTGAATATCCGCTACGCCACCGACACCACCAACATGCAACTCTGGATCGCGCATAATGCGGCGCGCGCCTGTTTTGTGCCGCCCGAGGGTGACATGGTGCTATGGGATTTTCACAATTGTGAGCATCTTTCGGCGCATCTGCCACTTGTCGGCGAGGTGCGGCATGGTGCCAGTTTTTTCTATTTCGAGACCGGCGACAACACCGCCGACGCGGCGCGCCATTTTGTTGACGAGGTGATCTCGCTGATGCACCGGCATGGCGGCGATAACAGACGGCTTGCCGTCGACAAGATCGAACATGTCGGCTATGCGAACCTGATCCAGCAGGGTGTCGATGTGCTGGAAGGGCAAATGCTGACCGAGCATGCCCGCTCGATCAAGAACGAGAATGAAGTCCGCGCCATGCGCTGCGCCATCCATGCCTGCGAGATGGCTGTCGATGAAATGCGTCAGGCCATGCGCCCCGGCGTGTCCGAGAATGAAATGTGGGCGGCGCTTCATGCCGGCAATATCAAGCGTGGCGGTGAGTGGATCGAGACACGGATCCTGTCATCCGGACCGCGCACCAACCCCTGGTTCCAGGAATGTGGCCCCCGG
>CAJWDO010000222.1 GCA_913031555.1 uncultured Alphaproteobacteria bacterium
TGATGAGTGCAGCCATGGCAAATGTGCCTGCCTCGATTCGGTCGGGAATCACCGCATGCTTGGCGTCACCAAGCCGGTCGACCCCCTCGACAGTGACGGTGTCGGTGCCATGACCTGAAATCCGCGCGCCCATCGCGATCAGGCATTCGGCAAGATCACTGATTTCCGGCTCGCGGGCCACATTCACAAGTTCCGAGGTTCCCTTCGCGAGGCTGGCTGCGATCAGGGCGTTTTCGGTGGCCCCTACCGACACCATCGGGAACACAACGCGGGCGCCTGTCAAGCCGTCCGGCGTGCGCGCCTGGATGTAACCGTCGGCAAGCTCGACAATGGCGCCAAGCGCCTGCATGGCGCGGATATGGAGATCGACCGGCCGGGTGCCGATGGCACAACCGCCGGGAAGCGATACACGGGCCTGACCATGGCGGGCCAGAAGCGGACCAAGAACCAGAATCGAGGCCCGCATCTTGCGCACCAGATCATAGGGAGCGTCAATATTCGTCACATCGCCTGACATTGTCACATTGTCGCCGTCGCGCTCTACCTCAAGGCCATGATTTGCCAGCAGCACGCCCATCGACCGTGTGTCGACAAGATCGGGAACATTGGTCAGACGCAATGTCCCGTCGGTGACAAGTCCCGCCGCCATAAGAGGCAGCGCCGCGTTCTTGGCCCCGCTGACGGCAATCTCGCCGGTCAGCGGCACCCCGCCGTCAATCTTCAGCCTGTCCATGATCCTGCTCCGCCCCTGTCGCCGGTTTTGTCGCCGGTTTTGTCGCCGGTTTTGCTTTTGCCTTCAGGCTGTCCTCGTCCTGCGGCCGATCATCCTCACCGGTGCGCCGGGCGCGTGACTGTGCCTTGCGGCGATGCAGGTTGGCACGAAGCGCCTGCGCCAGCCGTTCATCCCTGTCATTTGCCGGTTGTGACACTGCGCGGCACTCCCCCTTGGCAACCAATTGTCTTCAACCTTCTGCCAGCTCTCATATGACCACTTTCACTGGCCAAGTCTGAACTGTATCACCCAAAGCCGACGGTCCGGCAATGGCAAATGCAATCGTCGCGAAACCAAGCACCGGCCACCTGCAGCACTGCCACGCCCAGCCCACATCGGCCAGCCCACATCGGCCAAACTACAATGGATTGTCATTAAGGACATATTGTGGCAGCCGGATGGCGTCTATAGACTGCCGCCGTTGGCGTGAGACTGTGATGCAGGATTGTGACATGAACCGGCGACATGAGGGGAGACGGACGCGATGGCGTCGAAGATGCGCATCGGCATGAAGCGCCAGTTGAAAAGCCAGTTGAAACAACTGTGGCTGCCGATGCTTCTTGCTGGCGGCCTCGGGCTGTTCCTTGTGCTTGGCGGGCATCGCTTGCTGAGCTGGCAGTCCATCGCGTTGCATTATGGCGCGCTGTCCGCAGCTGCCGAGGCCAATTTGCTGTTCGCCGCCGCCACCTTTTTTGGCATCTACATCATCGCCGTCGCCTTTTCGCTGCCGGTCGCCCTGCCGCTGACATTGACCGGCGGCGCGCTGTTCGGATGGGCTGCCGTCGGGCTTGTCCTGTTCGGCGCGACAACCGGCGCGGGTGTGGTCTTCATCGCCGCACGAACAGCTTTTGCCGATCTGGCGCGTGAACGTGCCGGCCCGTTCCTTTCACGGCTTGAGGCCGGATTCTCGCGCAACGCCTTTTCCTATCTCCTGGCGCTGCGCCTGATGCCAGCGGCACCGTTCTGGGTGGTCAATATTGTGCCCGCGCTGTCCCGTATGAGCCTTGGCAGCTTCATCCTGGCAACCTTCATAGGAATCGCGCCCGGCACAACGGTCGCTGTTTCAGTCGGTCGCGGCTTCGATCACATTCTGGGTGCTGGCAAGGTGCCCGACCTGCAGGTTCTGGGCTCACCAGCCGTCCTCGGGCCATTGGCCGCGCTCGGTCTGCTGGCATTGCTTCCGGTGGCGTGGCGACGGATTTGGGTGGCGCTCCGGAAAGACACCTCATCATGAAACAAATCACCACGGATATATGCATCATTGGCGCTGGATCGGGCGGTTTGAGCGTCGCCGCCGGGGCGGCGCAGATGGGCGCGCGGGTGGTGCTTTTCGAGGCTGAAAGAATGGGCGGTGACTGTCTGAACAGCGGCTGTGTTCCCTCCAAGGCTATGCTGGCAGCGGCGAAAGCAGCTCATCAGGCCGGCGGCAATCCTGCGATGGGCGTGACCGGTGCACCGCCGACGGTGAATTTCGCGGCGGTAAAGGCGCATGTTGCCGACACCATCGCCGCCATCGCCCCGCATGATTCGGTCGAACGATTTACCGGCCTTGGCGTCACGGTGATTGAGGAGCGGGCGCGTTTCATCGCGCCGCGGCGCGTCCGGTCTGACAGCGTCGAGGTAACCGCGAAATTCTTTGTCATCGCCACCGGGTCGACCGCCATGGTGCCACCGATTCCCGGCCTGGACAGCCTGCCATTCCACACCAACGAAACGATCTTCGGCGATCTGGAAAAGCCGGATCATCTGGCCATCATAGGCGGTGGGCCAATCGGTGTTGAGATGGCGCAGGCGCATCGCCGCCTTGGCTGCCGGGTGACGCTGATCGAAGCGGCGACAATTCTGGCCAAGGATGAGCCGGAAATCAGGTCGATCCTGGTGACGCGACTTCGCGATGAGGGGGTCGAGATCATCGAAGGTGTCGGTGTGACCAATGTGGGCGGCATGGCCGGTGAGATGACCCTGACGCTGGAGGACGGTCGCCGGATCGAGGCAAGCCATATTCTGGTCGCGGCGGGCCGCCAGCCAGGCATTGGCGATCTGGGGCTGGAAGCCGCCGGCATTGCCGTCGGCCGCAACGGTATCATAACCGATGCGCGGCTGCGGACCAGCGACAGACGGGTCTTTGCCATTGGCGATGTGACCGGCCGGCCGCAATTCACCCATGTCGCCGGCTATCATGCAGGCATTGTGATCCGCAACATGCTGTTTCGCCTGCCGGCCAGGATCGATGATGCGCTCACACCCTGGGTGACTTATACCGACCCCGAACTGGCGCATGTCGGACTTGGCGAGACCGCCGCCGCCGCGGCATGGAGCCCGGCCAATATCCGCACCAGGAGCATTCCACTGACCGGCAATGACCGTGCTGTCGCCGAGCGCAGGACCGAAGGCATGGTCAAGCTGGTGATACATCGCAATGGCCGGATCCTCGGCGCTACAATCCTCGCCCCGCAGGCCGGCGAGATGATCCTTGCCTGGTCACTGGCCATCAGCACCCGGCGAAAGATCGCCAGCATGGCGGGCGTCATCGCGCCTTACCCCACCTTCGGCGATGCCGGCAAGCGCGCCGCCGGCGCGTTCTTCACCGCCACGCTGTTCAGCCGACGCACCCGCGCCATCGTGCGCTGGTTGTTAAAGCTGTGAGAGCTGGCAAACACCGGCTACCATGCAGATTGCAGGGTGTCGGGCGGTCTTGTCACCGGCCAAAAATGCACTTGCCATAGCGTCATGATCTCGTGTAAGTCACGCGAGTTGATGGAAATGCTGCCATAGCTCCAGCGGTAGAGCGCACCCTTGGTAA
>CAJWDO010000223.1 GCA_913031555.1 uncultured Alphaproteobacteria bacterium
TGGGCCATGATCATGCCAGATTATTTTCCCGAGGGAAGCGGTGGAGGCACCAGCGCGAAACCGGCCATCTGGTCTGATTTCATCGGGTTCAAGGACGCGGCCGAAGCAAACCACTATGCTGCCAAGGATCTGGTTGCCGCCGCGGCAAAACAAGACCCTGCGCTGGCCGGCGAGGCGCTCAGGACGCTTGGCGCCACCTGCAAATCATGTCATCAGAAATTCAAAAGCTGGTAGCCCCTGTCGGCGACGCCTGACTACCAGGCTGGACGAAGCAGCGGTATCATATGCGCCGCCAGCTGCAACGAAGCTATCAACACAATACCGAGGATCAGCCTTTCGCGGCTGATCCTGCCATTGGCACCACTGATCCGGCCTGGCGCCTCGCTGGCGCGGCCGGTCACCATGGCACGCGTCAAATTCACCTTCTTGCCGAACTTGTAGACAAGAATGGCGACAAGATGCATGACCACCAGCAGGATAAGCGCCAGCTTGGCGCGGTGATGGATTTTCGTTGCGGCTTCCGACTGCGCCGGCGCCAGATGCGCCAGCGGCCCGTCAAACAGGATACCGTCGCTGGCGAACATGCCTGTCATCGCCATAAAGCCTGTTACCGCCAGCAGGGCCAGAACTGACAGAGCCGCCAGCGGTGAATGGCCGGCCTTGCGTGGCACCGATGCGTCTGCCGGAGAACGAAGCCAGGAAAGCACGGCCAGCGGCGCGCGCACGAAATTGACGAATCTGGCGTGATGCCCACCAAGGAATCCCCACATCACCCGGAAGATCACAAGCGCCAGCACCGTCAGACCGGACCGTTCATGGATATCCATCCGTCCAATATTCGCCGTCACGACATTGGTGATGACGGCCGCGGCGAGGCCCCAATGGAACAGGCGCAGCGGCAGATCCCAGACAGACAGACTTTCTTCGGCCTGATTGGCTTGTGCTGGTCTGGACATATCTGACTTCCCCTGTTCAGCCGGTTCATCACCGTTTGCCAAGCGTTAGCAGAATTAACACGCTATGTGACATCAACTTTATGTTACCGCACCCCATGGTGACGCGCCATCTCCGCTCCAGCCTTGATCTTTGCCGGAAACGTTCAGGCTGCTATCGTGGCGGCATGAGCAATATCTTGAGCAACATGCAGCACAAGCTCTTTCATGATGCCGGTCATGGCGAAGGCGGCGCGCTCGACGCGCTGGCCGCGCGCGATACGGATATTGCCCGCACACTGGCCGCCTACGGCCCTCCACCTGACAGGTCGCTGCCGGCGAGTTATGACACGCTGGCCCGCGCCATCGTCGGCCAGCAGGTCTCACGGGTGGCGGCCAGCGCCATCATGAAAAAAATGCAGACACACGGTTTCATCGCTGTCGAGACCGTTGCCGGCCTGACCCCGGACGAGATGATGTCGGCCGGACTGTCGCGCCGGAAGGCGGAGTATCTGATCGGCATTGCCACTGAGATTGTTACCGGCAGGCTTGATCTGGCTGACCTTGCCACGATGTCCGGCGAGGCGGTGCAGGACCGTCTTGTCAGCCTGCGCGGTGTCGGTGCCTGGACAGCTGACAATTTCCGGCTGTTCGCGCTTGCCGACATGGATGCCTGGCCGGTCAATGATGTGGCCCTGCAAGAGGCTATGCGGCGGCTGAAAAATCTGGAAACCCGTCCAAAACCGGCCGATATGGAGGCGTTGGCGCTGCCATGGCGGCCCTATCGCGGCGCTGGTGCGCTGGTGTTGTGGCATCTCTATGCCGTCGAGGTGCGGCAGGTCACCGTCGCCGACATCTAGCCCCGATATATGGCCGTCGATTTAGTCGCCGCTATCCGAAAAGATCGCCCTGACCGTTATCAGGCCCGTCATCCGGCTTCCGGCCAACCCTGCCGCCTGCCCCGCCGCCAGCCCCGCCGCCAGCCCCGCCACCAGCCGATTCGGCGGCGAGCGCCACATCATCAAGTGGCGTCACCAGTTCGGGATGATCCTCGGCAACGCGTCCAACGGCAGGTCCGACCCGATACCAGTTGAACCAATTGGCAGGCGCTGCCACGCATAATTCGGCGGCATCCGTCGGCCCGCCGGTCAACCAGCGGTGCCATCTGTCCGGCGGCAGGACCAGCGGTTGACGATGATGAATCGCGGCAAGATCGCCATCCGCGGCACTTGTCATCACCACAAACCTGTCTTCATCACCACGCCGCAGCAGCAATCCACCAAATGCCATCACTCCGCCATCGGAAAGCTGCACATGCCATGGCCTTTTGGGCGCCGACCATTCGTACCAGCCGCTGGTGACGACCAGACAGCGCCGGTGCATGAAGGCATCGCGGAAGGTCGGCTTTTCGGCCACCGTTTCCATCCGCGCATTGATCAGAAAGCTGCGCCCCTTGCCGCCTGGTGGCAGCCCCCATGCAGGAAAGATCGCCTCCGGCTGAAGTCCGGTCTGCGTGATGACAAGCGCCGTCTGCGACGGGGCCACATTCCATCGCGGCTGCAGGTTAGCCATTACCGTCACGCCAAAGAGGCGCATCAGTTCCTCAGGCGACGCGGTGCTTGTGAAACGGCCACACATGGTCAGGACCCGTCATCAGGAATTGAAACGAAAACACGACGAAAAACAAGCGTATGATGCGCCAGAAGTGAAGCAAGGCCAAGCCATAAGCACGGCACTCACACCGCCGGAATTCATTGGCACAGAGGGGCAAGCTGCGCTAAACCCGCCTGAATTTCGTTATTGCAGGGAAGTAGGGCAATGCCCGGAAAAGGTCATAATCGATCGACACGGCACCTTGATGTGTCGGGGCCGGCAATCGAGGCTGGCGCCGCAGCGCTTGCCGCCGGCGGGCTTGTCGCCTTTCCGACGGAAACGGTCTATGGGCTTGGTGGGGATGCCTGTAACGCCGATGCCGTGGCCGCCATCTTTGCCGCAAAGGACCGGCCAGCCTTCAACCCGCTGATCAGCCATGTTGCGTCCACCAAATCCGCCTTCGCGCTTGGCGAGGCGACACCGACGGCGCGCGCATTGGCGGATTGTTTCTGGCCCGGGCCGATGACGCTGGTGCTGGCACGCCGACCAGACTGCCCGATTGCTAGGCTGACAAGCGCCGGTCTGGACAGGATCGCACTTCGCGTACCGGCCAATGAGGCGGCGCGGCAGTTGCTGTCTATATTCGGCGGGCCGGTGGCGGCGCCGAGCGCCAACCCGTCAGGCAGAATCAGCCCGACAAGAGCCGATCATGTCATGGCCGGGCTTTATGGCAGGATCGACATCATTCTGGATGGCGGGCGCTGTGACAGTGGCGTTGAATCAACCGTGGTCGATTGCAGCGGTAAAAATGGCGACAATGCTATAATCCTGCGTCCCGGCGGCGTCACCCGCGAAGAGGTTTCGGCATGTCTTGCCGCGGTCGATCTTGAACTGGCCTCGACAATGCCGTCACCCGGAGACGCACGGCCTGCCAGTCCCGGTATGCTGGCAAGCCACTATGCCCCCCGTGCGGCGCTGGAAATGGACGTTACAGCGGCCCGGTCCGGCATGGAACTGATCGGGTTCGGAGATATTGACGGGGGCGGCAA
>CAJWDO010000224.1 GCA_913031555.1 uncultured Alphaproteobacteria bacterium
TTGAGCTCCACCAGTCCAAGCTGAATGAGATTTAGGATCGATATCTAATTTTAGAACATCGTTTTCTTTTCCCCAGGTAGATCTTGTTTCGAATTCGCTGCCGTCGGTCATCACGATAGTGATCTCGTGATATTCGGGATGGATATCCTTCTTCATAACATGCTCCTGCCTGTCGGGCCGTCCATGGGGTCGTTCTGTTCCGCGCGCGCCGTCGGCGGTGCTGGTCAATATTCGGATGCGGTGGTATATCGTCAACCATCCCGCAAGGCAAGCCCGAATTGACCCCCGGACACGCGCTCCGCCATTCGCCCCGCCATTTGCGTGACTTGTTCCCCCGGGCTTTCCTTTGGCCCTGATCCGACATTTGACAGACAGGCGGCAAAGTGTGACTTCCACCCCCTCCCGGCAGCTGGACGAAACGCCCTTCACGACAGCGGAGCTGTGGCGTGTTTTCTGGCCCTATCTGCATCCGCACCGGCATCGCATTGTCGGCGCGGTGATCTCGCTGTTGATGGTGGCTGGCGCGCTGCTGACGATGGGGCGCGGCCTTGCCTATCTTGTCGATGAGGGGCTTGGCCGCGAGGATCCGGCGTTGCTCGACCGCGCGGTGGTCGGCACCGCAATCATCGCGGTGTTCCTCGCCGCAGGCAGCTATCTTCGCACGACGTTGGTCAACCGGATCGGCGAAAGCGTTCTTGCCGATATCAGGCAGGCATTGTTCGGTCATCTGCTGACGCTGTCGCCGGCATGGTACGAGACGGCGCGAACCGGCGACGTGCTGGCGCGGATCACCACTGACACCGCGATTGTTCAGACGGTCATGACGTCGACCATCTCGATGGCGGCGCGCAACGTCATCCTGCTATTTGGGGGGCTTGTGATGGTGGTGCTGTCGAGCCCCAAAATGTCCCTTGTCGTGCTGGTTGTGGTGCCAATGGTCGTCGTGCCACTGATTTTTCTTGGGCGGCGGCTTCGCCGCGCCTCGCGACTGGCCCAGGACAGGCTTGCCGATGTGGCTGTACAGGCCGAGGAAACGGTGACCGCCATCCGCACTGTGCAGGCCTTTGGCAGGCAGGATCTGATGCGTGAGAGGTTCGATGTGGCGGTTGAGTCGAGCCTTGATGCTGCGCTGATGCGGGTCAGGCTTCGCGGCTGGATGAGCGGCATCATCATCTTTCTGGTTTTCAGCGGTATCTCGGCCATCCTCTGGATTGGCGGACAGGATCTGCTGGCCGGTCGGATCAGTGCCGGTGATTTGTCATCCTTTGTCTTCTATGCCTTCCTTGTCGCCGCTTCGACCGGGTTCCTGTCGGAGCTGGCCGGTGAACTGCAGCGTGCCGCCGGCGCCGCCGAGCGGATCGCGCAGGCCCTTCAGGCATCGGCAAGTCTGCCGCAATCCGCGCAGCCAGCACCGCTGTCGCGGGACGGCGAGGTGACCTGCGAATTCGAAGCTGTCGATTTTGCCTATCCGGCCGGTGCGGCCCGGCCGGCGATCAGCGGCGTCGATCTTGCTGTCAGGCGCGGTGAAAGAGTGGCGCTTGTCGGGCCAAGTGGCGCCGGCAAATCGACGCTGTTTCATCTGCTGTTGCGCTTCTATGACCCGGGTGCCGGACGGGTGCGGCTTGGCGGTCAGGACCTCCGTGATCTCGACCTTACCGATATCCGTCATTTCATCGGTCTGGTGCCGCAGGATCCGGCCCTGTTCTCGACAAGCGTTCGTGACAACATCGCCTTTGGGCGTCCGGACGCCGGCGAGGCCGAGATCATCGCCGCGTCGAAGCAGGCCGAGGCGCATGATTTCATCATGGCGCTTGATCACGGCTATGACACGCCGGTCGGTGAAAAGGGCGTGCGGTTATCCGGCGGCCAACGCCAGCGCATCGCTATCGCGCGCGCCATCCTCCGCGATCCGGGCCTGCTGCTTCTCGACGAGGCGACAAGTGCGCTTGATGCACGTTCGGAAGCCGCCGTGCAGGCAGCTCTCGAGGCGCTGATGAAGGACCGCACCTCAATCGTCATCGCACATCGTCTCGCCACGGTGATCCGTGCGGATCGCATCTTCCTTCTCGACGGTGGCAAGATTGTCGCCACCGGAACGCATGAACAGCTGATCACCGAATCACCACTCTACCGCCATCTGGCGGACCTTCAGTTTTCCACGCCGCAGACAGGCGTACATTCGCCGCCGCTGAACTGACCGGCGATACCGCCGGGATCTGACGCATCGTCCATCGGCACGGCGATGAAGAGGCCGTTTATCTCGTTTTGCAGGCCACGCCAGGCGGCGAGGCGCGTTGTTAGACTGGTTTTTAGACCATCGATTTCAAGTGTCATCATGGCTTCATCATCTCTGAAGACATTGCTGTCAGATGTCCGGAACGAGAAGTGCATTTCACCATATGCGGTTGACCCGCTGGATGCCCTGAGATCGATGTTGGTGAGTTTTCCGTGGCCACCCTGCGAGATCGGAATTTCCAGACTGGCTGTGCCATGAAACCGTGAAACATGACCACCGGGGCCACAGGCACCGCAATTGATCCGCATGGCCACCGGCTGCAAGAGGGGTCCCAATGTCCATATCTCGCCAATCGGCAGGGCGACAATCTGCTCCATCACCAGCATGTCATGGTCAGTCTCGTCGGGTGCCAGATCAAGTTCCGAGAGCGTGACCGGGTCCGGAGAGGGATTTGGTGTCCCGTCAATGGCTGGCAGCATCTCGGTAAACATATCAACATCGCCACCATCGTGAAGGGCACCCACAAAAAGTGTCTGGCTGATCAGCATGCGCTGGACCGGGACGAATGTGTCTGGTGGTGGGGGTGAGCTGTTTGACACCGGCGTGGCCGGAGCGGGAGCCGGAACTGGAACCGGAGCCGGGGGAGGGGTGATGATGACAGCGCCGCCGGAAGGCGGCAAGGGGGATGGGATGGGCGTTGTGGCCGGCAACAGGGGAAGTGTCGCCACCTGGCCCGGGTCGCCGAGGCTTGCGGTGATCAGGGGCAGGAAAAACCCATCGATGGCATCTGTCGCGCAGGGATGGTCCGGGCCGCATGCCGGTGCGGGCGCCATTTTCAACATGCCAAATAACAGTCCCGTGACCCCGGCACAGACCAGGCGCAGACGTTCGGCATTATTACCCGAAAAGACCATCCTTTCAGGTATTCAGGCTCTGGTTAACCAAAGGCGGGGTGCGGCGTCACATTCCGGTGATGATTTTGTGGCGGATTTGGCGGCTGACGCGGATCAATTCCCGGAAATGCGCTGGGTCAGTTTGATCTCGATACGCCTGTTACGGCGACGCGCTTCATCGGTGCCGGTGCTGTCAAGCGGTTGAAACTCACCATAGCCGGCAGCGGCAAGGCGGTTTGGCGGCAAGCCCTGCCCGGCCAGAAAGCGAACCACCGACAAAGCCCGCTCGGTTGACAGGTCCCAGTTATCGGCAAAGCGTCCGGCCCGCACCGGAATGTCGTCGGTATGGCCCTCCACCTGCAGGACCCAGTCGATGTCATCCGGGATTTCGGCGGCAATCTGTGTCAGCGCAACCGCCAGTTTCGCCAGTTGCTGTTCGCCC
>CAJWDO010000225.1 GCA_913031555.1 uncultured Alphaproteobacteria bacterium
GCTTCGCTATATCCATTCCAGCCAGTCGATCAATGACATCGCCAATGGCGACATCTGTGCCGCCATCATGTGGTCGGGCGACGCTTTTCAGGCCGCCTATCGCGCCGAAGAGGCGGAGAACGGCCATGTCATCGAATACTACATCCCGAAAGAGGGCACCAATCTGTGGTTCGACCATTTCGCCATCCCGGCTGATGCGAAAAACCTCGATAACGCCTACAGGTTCATCGACTATATGCTTCGCGCCGACGTCGCCGCCAGCAATGTGAACTATGTCTGGTATGCCAGTGGCAGCGAGGGCGCCAAATCGTCGATCGACCCCGAGATCCTCGAACATCCCGGCATTTACCCGACCGAAGACGCAAAGAAGAACATGTTCGTCGTACCTGTCTATGATGCGAGGCTCGACCGGGTCGTGAGCCGCGTCTGGTCGCGCTTCTCCTCCGCCAGCTGAGCCTGACCGACATGCGCAAGCAAATTTCCCGCCGCCGGCATTTCCATGTTGGCGGCGGTGTTGTTTCAGGGGTCATTGCCTGCTTCCCGCCGCACCGCGTTGGTCAGCCGTCAGGCTGCCCATGACCCCCTTTATCCGAATCAGGAATGTGACGCGGCGCTTCGGCGATGTCCTGGCTGTTGATGATCTGTCGCTTGATATCGACCGGGGCGAGCTGTTCTGCCTGCTGGGGGCGTCGGGATGCGGCAAGACGACATTGCTGCGCATGCTGGCCGGGTTCGAGCGCGTTGACAGCGGTAGCATAGAGATTGATGGCATCGACATGGCGGCGGTGCCGCCGGCGGCGCGGCCGGTCAACATCATGTTCCAGAATTACGCGCTGTTTCCACATATGTCGGTGGCCGACAATATCGCCTATGGGCTGCGGCGGGCCGGGTTGCCAAAGCCCGAGATCGTCGCGCGGCTGGAAGAATTGTTGCGGCTTGTCAGACTGGACGGCATGGGCGGGCGCAAACCTCACCAGTTGTCAGGCGGCCAGCGTCAACGTGTGGCACTGGCCCGGGCGCTGGCGCGTCGCCCGAAATTGCTGCTTCTCGATGAGCCTCTCGCGGCGCTCGACAAGAAGCTTCGCGAGGATACGCAGTTCGAGCTCGTCGATATTCAGGAGCGGCTCGAGACAACCTTTATCGTCGTCACGCATGATCAGGAAGAGGCGATGACGCTTGCCAGCCGGATTGGGGTGATGGATGCCGGCAGGCTTGTCCAGGTCGACACGCCGCGCACGCTCTATGACCGGCCATGCAACAGCTTTATCGCCGATTTCCTCGGCACCGTCAGTTTCCTTGAGGGGGTTGTCGCCTCCGTCAATGACGGCAGCATCATGGTTGATGGCCCGGTGCCTGTGACCGCGGCGAACCCTGGCGGCTTTGCCGTCGGTGATGTCGTGCGCATGGCGGTCCGGCCGGAAAAGATTGCTCTCGGCCCGGAAGCACGCGGCGCCATCAATGAGATTCCGGTGACCGTCGAGGATCTCGCATTCACCGGCGTGGCGACGAATTACCGGGTGATCGGGCCTGAAGGCGTGCGCCTGAAATTGACGCAACCGAACCGGCGCGGTGAAGCCGCGTCACTGGAATGGGAACAGCAGGGCTTTGTCAGCTTCGATCCGGCAGACGTCGTTCTGCTCAGGGACTGACGGTGATGGCGGCGTCGATGATGGCAGGCCGCAGATGGATCTCGCGTCACGGACGGCGGTTGGTGGTGGCGTTGCCGCTGCTGTGGCTGCTGATCTTCTTCCTGATGCCACTTGTCGAGGTGGCGCAGACCTCCTTTACCACGGCACGGCGCGGCATCCCGCCCTTTGCCCCGCTCTGGGGATTTGACAAGGACGGGTTCTTCACCAATTTCAATCTCAAGAATTACGGCCTGCTGCTGGACTACTGGCAGGATTATATCGGCCCCGCCGGCAACAGCCTGCGATTGGCCTTTTTCTCGACGCTGATCTGTCTTCTGTTCGCCTATCCGATGGCCTGGTGGATCGCCAGATCGAACCCGCGCCAGCGGGCGATCCTGCTGGTGCTGGTGATGCTGCCCTTCTGGACCTCCAGCCTGCTGCGGATCTATGCGTTGATCGGGCTGTTGAATCCAAACGGGTTCATCAACAGCATGTTGATATTCCTCGGGGTGATCGACACGCCGCTGCGGATGATGCAGACCGACTTCTCGATCTATATGGGCATGCTGCTGACCTATCTGCCGCTGATGATCCTGCCGCTCTATGCGGTGATGATCAGGCTCGAGGATGATCTTCTCGACGCCGCCGCCGACCTTGGCGCGTCACGGGCCGGGGTGTTCATGACTGTGGTCCTGCCGTTGACCTTGCCCGGGATTGTCGCCGGCAGCCTGCTTGTCTTCATCCCGGCGGTGGGCGAATTTGTCATTCCGGCGCTTCTTGGCGGGCCTGAACAGATCATGGTCGGCAAGGTGTTGTGGACTGAATTCTTCCGCAACCGCGATTGGCCTGTGGCCTCTGCCATCGCCATGCTGCTTCTGGCGCTTCTGGCGCTGCCGATCATTTATGCCCGCTATCAGGACGGGCGCGAGGCGGCGATTGACCGGGTCGGCGGGCAGGGAGGCGCGCCATGAACCGTGGCGTTTCATGGCCGGCATTGTGGCTTGGCATCATCGGGTTCGGGATCCTGTATGTGCCGGTCATGGTGATGGTGGTCTACAGCTTCAATGCCGGCCGCCTTGTCTCGGTCTGGGCCGGATTCTCGACGAAATGGTATGGCGAGTTGATGCAGAATGACCAGGTGCTGGAGGCGCTTGGCAAGTCCCTGTGGGTGGCGGTCAACGCGGCGACGCTGTCGACTGTCTTCGGGGTGCTGATCGCGCTTGCCTTTGTCCGCTATGGCAATTTCCGGTTCCGGCTGTTGCTCAGCGCGCTTGCCAGCACGCCACTGGTGATGCCCGAAGTGGTGACCGGCCTGTCGCTGCTGCTGCTGTTCATCGCCATGGAGGGGTTTTTGGGCTGGCCCGCCGGCCGTGGTCTCGACACCATCATCATCGCCCACACGACGTTTGGCATGTGTTTCGCCGCCATTGTCGTGCAGTCGCGGCTCCGTGATTTCGATATGTCGATCGAAGAGGCGGCGGCCGATCTCGGGGCGACACAGCCCTTCATCTTCTTCTCCATCACCCTGCCGGTGATAGCGCCGGCGGTTGTCGCCGCGTGGCTTCTTGCCTTCACCCTCAGCTTCGATGATCTTGTGATTGCCAGCTTTGTCAGCGGGCCGGGAAGTTCGACCCTGCCGATTGTCGTGTTTTCCAAGGTGAGGTTGGGTGTGACGCCGGAAATCAATGCACTGGCGACCATCATGATCGCCCTGGTGGCGGCAAGTGTGATCACCGCCAGCATCATCATCTATCGCAATGCCGCCGGTCGGGTGGCGACAACGCAGAAAGGCAGTCAGCCATGAATGAACAGAACGGCGAAACCGACGACCCCCGTGGTGATCAGGCCTTTCGTGATGCTGATGGCCGCGGCAGCTGGACCGAGATGACCTATGGCGGGGCGCTCA
>CAJWDO010000226.1 GCA_913031555.1 uncultured Alphaproteobacteria bacterium
TGGTAAATCATAAAGATCCTTGTCCATGGCATCGCCCGGGTGGATCTTGTTCTGGATGCCGTCAAGCCCAGCCATCAACATCGCTGAGAATGCAAGGTAGGGGTTGGCTGTTGCATCCGGGAAGCGTACCTCAACGCGTTTGCCATTTGGTGAATTCACATGCGGAATCCGGCATGAGGCCGAACGGTTTCGCGATGAGTAAGCAAGAAGCACTGGAGCCTCATAGCCGGGGATTAAACGCTTATAGCTGTTCGTTGAGGCGTTAGTGAATGCGTTGAGTGACTTGGCATGCTTGATGATGCCGCCGATGTAAAACAGAGCGCTTTCCGACAGGTCGGCATAACCGTTCCCTGCAAACAGAGGCTTGCCGTCATTCCAGATTGACTGGTGGACATGCATGCCTGACCCATTGTCGCCGGCAATCGGCTTTGGCAGGAAGGTGGCCGAAACGCCGTAAGCGTGGGCAACCTGATGCACGCTGTATTTATACAGCTGCAGATTGTCGGCGGTTTCGATCAGCGTGCCGAACTTCATGCCAAGCTCGTGCTGCGACGGCGCCACCTCATGGTGGTGCTTTTCGACCGGCACGCCCATATCGGCCATGACCGACAGCATTTCGGAACGGATGTCCTGGCCGCCATCAATCGGCGGGACCGGGAAGTAGCCGCCCTTGACGCCCGGACGGTGGCCAAGGTTGCCTTCCTCATAGTCGCGGGCGCTGTTATACGGCCCTTCGGTCGAATCTACCTGATACATGGCGCGGTTCATCGACACGTCAATCTTCACATCCTCGAAAATGAAGAATTCGGCTTCTGGGCCAAAAAAGGCGGTGTCGCCAACTCCGGCTGATTCCATGTAGGTGAGCGCCGCCTTGGCGGTGCCGCGCGGGTCGCGGTCATAGGATTCGCCGGTGCTCGGCTCCATGACGTCGCAGAAGAGCGCCAGTGTCGGCTGGGCGAAAAACGGGTCGACATAGGCGCGGTACAGGTCCGGCATGAGGGTCATGTCGGATTCATTGATCGCCTTCCAGCCGGCGATCGACGAGCCGTCGAACATGAAACCCTCGGCGAGGGCTTCCTCGTCGATGGTATCGATATGTTGCGTTACGTGCTGCATCTTGCCGCGAGGATCGGTGAAACGAAGATCGACATAGGTGATGTCGTTCTCCTTGATCATTTCCATGATGGCTTTTGCGTCAGACATGGGGAGTTCCTTCCATTCGTCTTTATTAGTGTGCGTCGTGTTGGCGGGTGGCCGGCGTACCGGCCCTGATCGGGGACAGGCCGGGCGGGTCAGACCGCGTCAGCACCGCGTTCCCCGGTACGGATCCGGATGGCTTCGTCAATTGTCGAAATGAATATCTTGCCGTCGCCGATGCGGCCTGTCTGGGCCGCCTGCTGGATGGCGTCTACGACACGCTCGGCGAGCGCCTCTTCGACGACCACCTCGATTTTCACCTTCGGCAGGAAATCAACCACATATTCGGCACCGCGATAAAGTTCAGTATGGCCTTTCTGGCGACCGAACCCCTTTGCCTCGAGGACAGTGATGCCTTGAATGCCGACCTCGTGAAGCGCTTCCTTCACCTCATCCAGCTTGAACGGCTTGATGATGGCTTCGATTTTCTTCATTGCTTCGTTCCTGTGTAGACAGAATGCGTGCAGAGCAGGCGAACCCGACCATCGGGTGACCTTCTTTTGCGGAATGGAAATTGCCCGGGCGCTCATCATGGGACAAGGCGCCGTCCGGCATATCGGGCCGTCAGGCGTCGATTCCCGTGATGATGCCGCATAAAGTGGCGCGATGCCTAAATTTTAGGCAAATTGCGCGACGGGCCGCGCTAGCGGGATTTGGCGTTTGGCGTGAACAGCCTTTCGCCTTTGCGGGTCAGGCTGGCGATGCGGTCCTGTCCGTCCGGCGACAGCAGCCATCCGGCGAAGCGCGCCGCGGCGTCATGCCGGGCTTTCGGGCAATGCGCGCGGTCAAGAAGCACGACACCATACTGGTTGAAAAGCCGGTCATCGCCCTCAAACAGGATCCGGTGTCGGTATTTGTTGGCGAAGGTAAGCCAGGTGGCGCGGTCGGTCAGCGCATAGCTGTTCGATTGCACCGCGAAATTCAACGTCGCGCCCATGCCGCTGCCGGTTTCGAGATACCAGTTTGCCGGCAACGCCTCGGGCGTTCTGTTGATGGTGGCCCACAACAGGCGTTCCTTCTTGTGGGTACCGCTTTCATCGCCGCGCGACGCAAAGCGCGCCTGCGAGCGTTCGATTCGGCGCATCGCCTCGCGCACATCGCCGGCATAGCGCAGGCCGGCCGGGTCATGCTGCGGGCCGACAATGATGAAATCATTATACATCAGATCATGTCGCGCGGCGCCAAAACCGGCGGCGATGAAGTCCTCCTCGGCCTCACGGGAATGAACGATCAACAGGTCGCCGTCACAATTCTGCGCATTCTTCAGCGCCTGTCCGGTGCCGACGGCAACAACCCGCACACCAATACCGGTCTCGGCGGTGAAGCGCGGCGCCACATGATTGTAAAAGCCGGCATTCTGTGTCGATGTCGTCGACTGCACGATAATCGTATCCGTGCCCGACGCGGCGGCCCTCGATGATGGCGCAGTAAGGCCGGAAAGGCACAGTGCCATCATCAGCGTGGCCAAACCGCGGGCGCATTCAAGGGCGTAGGAAAATCTCATGCCTGTTCCAGACTTTGACGCGACGCTTAAACATCGTTCCTGACCCATGTCACCACCACCATCCTGACAGAGTCACAGTCCCGATGGTGGCCGCATGAAAGCAGGCCGTGCGGGTGAAATACCAGCCGACGGGATTCTGTTCAACCCTGTGTCCGGCATGCAGGCGGGCGATCCCCTGTCTATCCTTTACAGCCGCCTTCAGCCTCGCCATGACTGTTGCCGCCGCCGGCCAGGCGTATTGGGTGTCAGGGGAGTTCGCATCGTCCGGCCCCACAGCCAGGCTGCGGTTTGGCGCAGACGGACAACTGCGATGGTGTGCTAGCAAATGTCGGCGGCCAGCGACAGTGAGGCAAACAAGTTACGATTTTCGGTTCGGGCTGCTGATTTTCAGGAAGATTCGGAGTATTACGCGATACAATTGTTCAGGGTGATTTTGATGAGCTTGCGCTGCGTCACAAATGCCAGGCTCTTCTGGTTTAGGTTCGCGGCGTAAATCCCGAGATAATTCCCCCACAAATCCGGCCATAAATATCCTTGCGCGTGACCATTCGCTCGGCTAATGTCCCGCCCTGCATTTCGGCCTGCTTTGTCCGTTGGTAAAGCATTTATCACACCTGTGATTGCCTTCGGTGATCGTGATGTGTGACAGCCAGGCTGGATTGTCATTATGGCGGGTGTAGCTCAGTTGGTTAGAGCGCCAGTTTGTGGCACTGGAGGTCGCC
>CAJWDO010000227.1 GCA_913031555.1 uncultured Alphaproteobacteria bacterium
CACCGGTGACATAAGGAAATTTCCAGATATTGCCCAGGCCGACGGCAGAGCCGGTAGCGGCGAGAATAAAGGCCAGACGTGATGACCAGAGCCCGCGTTGGGCGTTTGAACCTTCAAGCGCCCCGGAATAAGCGGCGGAATCTGAAGAAGTGACGGACATAACTATCTCCCGAAGTATTTGTTTTTGTATCAGGGTTTAAGAGGGAAGCCGCAGCTGTCTGCAGCTTCCTGAGGGTGCGCCGGTGTCAGCTCAGCCGGTGCGGGCCAATCGCTCGGACGCCTGTCCGGCTCCGGCGGTGTGCTTTTTGAACCGTTCCTCGGCAAGCTCGTTGGCAATCTCCCCGGTGGGGCGACCCGAGCGGTCGGAACGGTTGAAGATTTCGGTCAGGGTATCGCCGATGGTATCGACGTGGGCGCGAACGGTTTCCGGTGTGGCGCCGGCGCGCTCGTAGAACACATCGATGATGCCGCCGGCATTGATGGCAAAGTCCGGTGCATAGAGAACGCCCCGGTCCTGCAGCATGGCATCGTGCTCAGGGTGTTCCAGCAGATTGTTGGCGGCGCCGGCGACGATCCGGGCCTTCAGTTGGGGAATGCTGTCATCGTTCAGTACTGCCCCCATGGCACAGGGCGCTACCACGTCCACAGGCAGTGACAATATGTCTTCGGCAGCCGCTGGCTTGGCTCCCAGCTGATCCACGGCCCGCCGCATATTGTCGTCATGGATGTCATAGACCCAGAGATCAGCGCCGGCATCCTTCAGGTGTCTGGCCAACCGGAAACCGACATTACCGATGCCCTGAATGGCTACCTTCAAACCGTTGAGGTCGTCCCGCCCAAGTTTGTGTTTTACCGCTGCTTTGAGGCCGATAAAGGTGCCGTAGGCTGTCGCCGGTGACGGGTCGCTGACAGCCAAGGTCAGCGAGAATGGCATTGTACGGGTTGTCACGGTCGATCTGGTGCGGTCGGGTGTCGAACAGGTTTTCGTGTCGGGTCTCACCGATGGCGACACGCTTCTGACCTTTGGTCAGGCATTTGTCGAGTCTGGTGACGAAGTTCGTCTCGATATGGGACCCGCCTCATGAATGCGGTGATCAGCGCCGCTTTCTCGCGCACCGGTGCGGTTCTTCTCGGACTGATCCTGCTCTGCGCCTTCGGGATCAAGTCCTATATCGACATTCCCAAGGAAGCCAAGCCGGACATTGATATTCCGGTTGCCTATGTATCGGTCAACTATGATGGCATCTCGCCAGAGGATGCCGAGCGGCTGTTGGTCAAGCCGCTGGAGAAGCATCTTCGCACCGTCGAAGGGCTCGACGCCATGTCATCGGTGGCATCCGAGGGCTATGGCGCGGTCACGCTGGAATTCACTGCCGGCGAGGATATCGATCTGGCGCTTGCCGATGTGCGGCAGGCCGTCGACGATGCCAAGCCCGACCTGCCTGGCGAGGCCGATGAACCGAAGGTGACCGAGGTCAGCCTGTCGCTGTTTCCGATTTTGACGGCAGCGCTCTATGGGCCGGTATCAGAACGCGAAATGGTTCTGGCGGCACGCGACATCAAGGACCGTCTTGAAGCGCTGGAAGGTGTTCTCGAGGTGGAGGTTGGTGGCGACCGCGAGGAGGTTCTGGAAATCCTTCTTGATGCCTCGGCGATCGAGGCTTATGGGCTCGACCCCTCAGCCGTCATCAGACTTGTCAGTGGCAACAACCAGCTTGTTACCGCCGGCGCCATAGATGACGGTGGCGGGCGTCTGCTGGTCAAGGTGCCGGGGGTGATCGAGACCATTGATGACCTTGTCAACATGCCGGTACAGGCACGCGATGATGCCACCATCACCTTTGGCGATATCGCGGTGGTGCGGCGCGCCTTCCGCCAAGCCGAGGGCTGGTCGCGGGTGAATGGCGAGCCGGCGGTGGTGCTGGATGTCCGCAAGCGGGTCGGTTCCAACATCATCAAGGTTGTCGAATCCGCGCGGGCGGTGATCGACGCCGAGGCACCGAAAATCGGCGAAGGTGTCAAGGTCAGCTACCTGTTTGATGATTCAAAGGACGTCCGCAATATGCTGAGCGACCTTGGCAACAATGTCGCCGCCGCTGTGATCATCGTCATGGTGGTTGTGCTGGCGGTGCTGGGAATCCGCAACGCGACACTTGTCGGCCTTGCCATTCCGGGATCTTTTTTCGT
The DNA here is from genome assembly GCA_913031555.1 of uncultured Alphaproteobacteria bacterium. Classification (GTDB taxonomy): domain Bacteria; phylum Pseudomonadota; class Alphaproteobacteria; order Puniceispirillales; family Puniceispirillaceae; genus UBA8309. The sequence goes on from CAJWDO010000227.1 coordinate 2,188, forward strand.
TGGCATCAGCATCCTGAACATGATGGGCGTGACGATGAACATCATCGTCCTGTTCTCGTTGATCCTGGTGGCTGGCATGCTGGTCGACGGGGTCATTGTGACGACCGAATCCGCCGACCGGCAGATTGCCATGGGGGCGAATCGGCGCGATGCCTACCGGCGCGGTGCGCAAAGAATGGCCTGGCCGATCATCTCCTCGACCATCACCACGCTGATGGTTTTCATGCCGCTTCTTGTCTGGCCCGGCATCGTCGGCCAGTTCATGAAATATCTGCCGATCACGGTGATTTGCGTGCTGACGGCCTCGCTTTTCATGGCGTTGATCTTCATTCCGGTTCTTGGTGGCATGATCGGCAAGAAATCGGTGCCGCGCGGTGCCATTTCGGCAACGGCACCACGAAGCTATCGCTGGCTGCTGAAACAGGCCATTCGTTATCCTTTGGTCATTATGGCGTCGGTCATTGCCATTATTGTAGGCAGCTTCATCGGCTATGCCGCTGGCTTTCCGCTCCTGATGAAGACGCAGTTCCCGGATGTGAACGTCCTGCAATACGCCTTCCTCGGCCCGCTGGTCGGAGCGCTGAGCCGTGCGGCCACGGGCTGGGTCTCCGACCGCTTCGGCGGCGGGCGCGTCACCTTCTGGACGTTCCTCGGCATGATCGTCGCGGTCTGGGGCGTGCTGCAGTTCCTGCCCTCGGCGGCCAGCCCGACCGGAAACTTCTGGGGCTTCTTTGCTTGCTTCATGGCGCTCTTTTTCCTGACCGGGGTGGGCAATGCCTCCACCTTCCAGATGATCCCGACGATCATGCGCCAGGAAGTTCCCCGGCTTATGCCGGAGCTGGACGCGGCCGCGACCCTTAAGCAGTCGGAGCGCGAGAGCGCCGCGATCATCGCCTTCACCTCGGCGATCGCCGCTTATGGGGCCTTCTTCATTCCCAAGGCCTACGGCACGTCGATTTCGATGACGGGCGCTCCCAACGGCGCGCTGTGGGGCTTCCTCGCCTTCTACGTGGTCTGCATTGCGATCACCTGGATCTTCTACAGCCGCAAGAACGCACCGGTGCCGTGCTGACCCATCCACGCCCCCGGTCGCGCGGCCCGCGCGCGCCGGGGAGCCACAGGAGATGACGACATGAGCCACTTGCTCGACAGACTGAACTTCCTGACGCCCAAGCAGCTGGACACATTCTCCAACGGCCACGGTCAGGTCACCCGCGAAAG
>CAJWDO010000228.1 GCA_913031555.1 uncultured Alphaproteobacteria bacterium
ATCTCATTCCGGCGATCATTCTGGTGATCCCGCTCTATGCGGTATTCAGCCAGCTTGGCCTTCGCAACTCGCTTCTGGGGCTGTGCATTGTCTATCCGGCGACGACGATTCCAGTCGCGCTTTACATGCTTCGTGGCTATTTCGCCGGTCTGCCGTCCGAGCTTGATGATGCCGGGTTGATGGATGGGTTGTCGCGTCTGCAGATCATTACGAGGATCGCGATGCCGCTATCAATGCCGGCCATAGCATCGGTCGCGCTCTATGTCTTCATGATCGCCTGGAACGAGTTCCTTTTCGCCTTCATGTTCCTTGATGACGTGAAGCTTTTTACGCTGTCGCGTGGTATCGTTTCGTTGAATTCTTCAGAGGTGCCGCGCCAACATCTGATGGCCGGTGCTGTCATAGCAACAACGCCTGTTTTGGTTATCTTCCTGTGGTTCGAGCGGTTCATAGTGTCAGGGCTGACCGCGGGAAGCGTCAAGGGATAGAGGACTTATGTCCAGAAACAGAGGATAGAGGATGACCATCCGAATCGAAGAAGCTATCGGGATCATCAGGATGAATGACCGCGGCGGGTATACCGTACCCACCAACCGGCTATATCCCTACCAGTGGAACTGGGATTCGGGGTTCACCGCACTTGGCATCTGGCATTTCAACAAATGGCGTGCCTGGCTTGAAATCATGGCGCTTCTTGATGCACAGTGGGATGATGGTATGGTGCCACATATTGTCTTCCGGCAGCATGACCCGGACTATTTCCCTGGCCCGGGTGTCTGGCAGACCAACACAGAGCCTTCGACAAGCGGTCATTCGCAGCCACCCGTTCTGGCCAGTGTGATCCTGCGGATGGTGCGTATGGGAACCGCCTATGACAGCCGCAAGGCGCGCGAGGTCTTCCCCCGGCTGATGGCCTATCACCGCTGGTTCTGCAGCGCCCGTGACCCGCAGGGAACCGGTGTCATCGGCATCATCCATCCCTGGGAGTCGGGGCGAGACAATTGCCCCGACTGGGACATCGGCATGAACAGCATCACCGTCCCCGACAATCTGATGAGCTATAATCGCCGCGACACGTCGCATATCGACAGCGATCAGCGGCCAACCCAGTCCCAATATGACCGCTTCATCACCATCGTCCAGTTCGGGCGCGAGGTGGAATGGGATCATCACGCCATCCATGCAAGAGGGCCTTTCCTGATGGCCGATCCGGGAGTGCAGTTCATCCTGCTCAGGGCCTGCCGGGACCTGCTGGAACTGGCGCATCTTCTCGACATGAACCAGGCCTTTGATGAAATCCGGGAATGGATCGACCTGCTTACCACCGGCTGTGACTGGCTGTGGAATGACGCCATTGGCGGCTACTGTGCGCGCGATATCCGCACCGCCACCTTCAGCAACGCCATTACCAACGCCTCGATGCTGAGTTTCTATGCCGGCGCCGGGTCACCCGAGCAGCGCGCCAGTATGGCAGCGCATTGTCGACGGATTCTGGGCGCATGCCAATATGGCATGCCAAGCTGGGACCCTGAACATGCCGATTTTGAATCGAAACGCTACTGGCGTGGACCAGTCTGGGCGATCATGAACCACATGATCTGGACCGGTCTTGCCGATGCCGGTGAGACAGATCTGGCGGCACGAGTCAGTAATGACACTCGCAATCTTGTCGAATCGCAGGGCATGGCCGAATATTTCGACCCGCTGGACGGCACCGGACTTGGCGGTATGGATTTCTCCTGGACCGCTGCCATTTATCTTGATCTGTGCAGCGACGAGGTTGCCGCACTGCATAAGGAAACCGCTTAGGAAAACCGCTTAGGAAAACCGCTTGGCTGAACCGTTTAGGGAATTTGCGGAGGGGGTCCGCTTTCATGGCGTCGATTGAGCTTCGGGCAATTGAAAAATGGTTTGATGACCTGCAGGTCATCAAGGGTGTCGATTTCGATATCAGGGAAGGCGAGTTCATCGTCCTTGTCGGTCCGTCCGGATGTGGCAAGTCGACCCTTCTGCGTATCCTTGCCGGGTTGGAGGATGCCAGCGTCGGTTCGATCCTGATCGATGGCGATGATGTGACCGACCGGCTGCCGTCAGAACGTGGCCTGTCGATGGTGTTCCAGTCCTATGCCCTCTATCCGCACATGTCGGTCCGCAAGAATATCGCCTTCCCGCTGCGCATGGCCGGTCTCGACAAGGCCGAACAGGAACGCCGCGTAGAGGAAGCGGCGAAGGTTCTGAACCTCACCGAATATCTTCACCGTCGCCCCGGCCAGCTGTCGGGTGGCCAGCGCCAGCGTGTCGCCATCGGCCGGGCCATTGTGCGCGAGCCGACTGCCTTTCTGTTTGATGAGCCGCTGTCAAACCTCGATGCGGCACTGCGTGTCGGCATGCGGCTGGAAATCAGCGAACTTCACAAGCGCCTGTCGACCACGATGATCTATGTCACCCACGACCAGGTGGAAGCCATGACAATGGCCGACAAGATCGTGGTTCTGCAGAATGGCGTGATCGAACAGGTCGGCAGCCCGCTGGAACTCTATCACAATCCACGCAATACGTTTGTTGCCGGGTTCATCGGCTCACCGCGAATGAACCTTCTGGATGGCGCCGAAGCCGCCCGGCACAACGCCCACACCATCGGCATTCGGCCTGAAAACATCACCATCTCGACAAAGACGGGTGACTGGGAAGGTGTTGTCGGCGTGTCCGAACATCTTGGCTCCGACACCTATTTCCACGTCAATTGTCCGGGTTTTGCCGAACCGCTGACTATGCGCGCCGGCGGCGCAATGGAACTCGCATATGGCAGCACGGTGTTCCTCACCCCCGATCTTGCCTATCTGCATCGCTTTGATGAGAACGGGTTGCGCCTGACATGACGAGGCTGGCTGGCAAAACAGCGTTGATCACGGGCGCCGCGCGGGGCATTGGCTGTCATTTCGCCCGTGCCTATGTCAATGAGGGCGCGCGCGTCGCCATGGCCGATATCGATAGCGAACGCGCCGGCAAGGCAGCGGCCGAGATCGGCGATGCGGCGATGGCCATCGAGATGGACGTCACAAATCAGGACAGCATTGAAGCCGCGGTCGCCACGGTCACGGACGAATTTGACGGCATCGACATTCTGATCAACAACGCTGCTGTCTTTACCGCCGCGCCAATCACCGAAATCACCCGCGCCGATTATAACAAAGTGTTCGAGATCAATGTCGCCGGAACAATGTTCACGATGCAGGCGGTGGCGAAGCAGATGATTGGCCGCGGCAAGGGTGGCAAGATCATCAATATGGCAAGCCAGGCTGGGCGGCGCGGCGAGCCACTTGTCGCCGTTT
>CAJWDO010000229.1 GCA_913031555.1 uncultured Alphaproteobacteria bacterium
GCGCTGCAGCATGGCAATCGCCGCGACTTCATGAACGGCCTTGGTATCACGGTCATTCTTGGTGTGCTTTTCACCGGTCTGCAGGCGGTTGAGTACAGCCATGCCCCGTTCGGCTTCACCGATGGCATCTATCCTTCGGTGTTCTACATGGCTACCGGGTTCCATGGCTTTCACGTCCTTGTCGGCACCTGTTTCCTCGCTGTCTGCTGGCTTCGGGGACGCGCTGGCCATTTCTCGGTTGAGCAGCATTTCGGCTTCGAGGCCGCCGCATGGTACTGGCACTTCGTTGATGTTGTCTGGCTGTTCCTGTTTGCCGCTGTCTATTGGTGGGGCGGATAATCAATGTGGTGCCGCCACGGCGGCATTGGGTAAATTCACGGGGAGGGGGCGCTTTTCACGGGCGCTCCCTTTTCATTGGTGCTAGGTAAAAAGTACCGTCAACACAGGTATGCTGATGAAATTCCGTCCGCTCTTATGGCCGACCTTCTTTGCGCTCCCGGCGCTGATCTTCCTGCTGGCACTTGGCACCTGGCAGGTGCAACGGCTGGAATGGAAGAACCAGCTGATCACTGATTTCGAGACCCGCGCCAACGCCGATGCGATCGAATTGCCTATTGGCGCCATCGCGCCCGAGATGGAATTCCGGCGGCTGTCGCTGACCGGTGAATTTGACCATGACCGTGAAGTCTTTCTGACCGGGCGCACCTATGAGGGTAATGCCGGCTTTCACATTGTCACGCCGTTCCGCCTGACCGATGGGCGGACCATCCTGATCAATCGTGGCTGGGTGTCGGAATCCTACCGTGATCCGGCGAAGCGGAGCTTTACCCTTGTCGAGGGTGAGACCACTGTCGCCGCCATCCTGCGGTTTCCCGGACAAAAGGGATATTTTGTCCCTGAGAATGAGCCTGAGAACGGCTTCTGGTTCACCCTTGTACCGGCGCAGATTGTCGCCCATCTCGGCCTTGGTGATGCCGCCGAGAGCGATATCTATGCTGCGGCGCTGCGAACATCCGAGAAGATCTCGCTGCCGATCGGGGCGAAGACGAAAACCAACCTTCGCAATTCGCATCTTGGCTATGCCATCACCTGGTACGGGATTGCCTGCGCGCTGATTGGCGTCTATGCCGTCTTTCATCACCAGCGCGGGCGGTTGAGCATTGGCGTCGGCGGCGCTGCTGCCAGGGACGAATAGGAGCCCGCCTATGGACTATACCAGCACCAGAGGACGGGACGGGCCACTTGGCTATGAGGAGGCACTTCTCAGTGGTCTGGCGCGTGATGGTGGGCTTTATCTGCCGGTGGACTACCCACATTTCACGGCGGACGAGATCCGCGATATGGCCGGCCTTTCCTATGCCGCGCTGGCTGGCCGGATCATGTCGCGTTTCACCGATGGCGAGATCGGCGAGGCCGAGCTGACGGACATGGCCGACGAGGCCTATGCCGGTTTCACCGATCCCGAGATCGCACCGCTTCGCCAGCTGAATGACCGGATCCATGTGATGGAGCTGTTTCACGGCCCGACAATCGCGTTCAAGGATTATGCGATGCAGTTCCTGTCGCGGGCCTTTGACCGCGCCCTGCGGTCGGCCGGGCGGCAGGCGGTGATTCTTGGCGCTACCAGTGGCGATACGGGATCGGCAGCACTCGAGGCCTTCAAGGGGCGCGAGGCTGTCGACATCTTCATTCTGTTCCCCGAGGGACGTGTCTCACCGGTGCAGCAGCGCCAGATGACGTCGGTTGTGGCGGCTGGCGCGCATGCCGTGGCGGTGGCTGGTGATTTCGATGATTGCCAGGCCATCGTAAAGACGCTTTTCAACGACCATGCGTTCCGTGACGGGGTCAATCTGTCGGCTGTCAATTCGATCAACTGGGCCAGGCTGATGCCGCAGATCGTTTATTATTTCAAGGCGGCGCTGGCGCTTGGCGCGCCCGACAGAGGCGTTGCCTTTTCGGTGCCGACAGGCAATTTCGGCAATGTCTTTGCCGGTTATGTAGCGATGCGGATGGGCCTTCCTATCGAAAGGCTGATCATCGCTTCGAACCGCAACGATATTCTGACACGGTTCTTCGAAGGTGGTGAGATGCAGCGCGAGACGGTGACGCCGTCTCTGAGCCCGTCGATGGACATTCAGGTGTCGAGCAATTTCGAGCGTCTGCTGTTTGAGCTTCTTGATCGTGACGGTGGTGCCGTTGCCGAGATCATGGCGCGCTTTGCCGAAACTGGCAGTTTCACCCTTCCAGAGAAGGCCATGACTGCCGCCCGTGATCATTTCAAGGCCTATCGGCTTGATGATGAGGGCACCATCGCGGAAATCGCGGCAAGTGCGGCGGAGGGCATGTTGCTCGACCCGCACAGCGCTGTCGGTGTATCGGCGGCACGCCGCGCCGTAACTGACGGCACGCTGGCACCGTCGGTTCCAGTTGTCGCGCTTGCCTGTGCGCATCCGGCAAAGTTCCAGGCCGCCGTCACGCGCGCCACCGGGGATGAACCCGCGCTGCCGCCGCATCTTGCCGACCTGATGTCGCGTACCGAGGCCATGCAGCATGCAGAGGCGACACCGGAAGCTGTTCGTGATTTGATTCTGGCCAAGCGGAGGGCGACATGAGCCATGGTGAACTGACAACACTTCCCGGTGGGCTTCGTGTCGCCAGCCGGCCGCTTGCGCAGGCGCAGAGCATTTCAGTCGGGATTTGGGTGAATGCCGGCGCGCGTGACGAGCGTGACAGCGAAATGGGTATTGCGCATATGCTGGAGCATATGGCGTTCAAGGGGACAAAACGCCGGTCGGCACGCGACATCGCCACCGAGGTGGAGAATGTCGGCGGGTATATGAACGCCCACACCAGCCGTGAGGAAACGGCCTATTATCTTCGCCTTCTTCCCGAATATCTGGATATGGGGATAGATATTCTGTCGGATATCCTGACCGAACCGACAATGCCGGATGAGGAAATCGAGCGCGAGCGCGGTGTCATCATCCAGGAAATCGGCCAGTCGCAGGACACGCCCGACGACATCGTGTTCGACATGTTCGCGCGTGCTTCATATGGCGATCATACGCTGGGCCGGCCGATCCTTGGCTCGATCGACAGCGTCAGCGGTTTTTCGCGTAAAAATCTTCGTGGTTTTATGTCCCGCCACTACGGCGCCGGTCAGATGCTGGTCACCGCGTCGGGTGCGATTGAACATAATGATTTCGTGAAACGTGTTGAACAACGGCTTGGCCATGTT
>CAJWDO010000230.1 GCA_913031555.1 uncultured Alphaproteobacteria bacterium
AGATCTCATTCACGATGGCAAGACCAAGGCCGGCCCCGCCACCAACCGGTTGCACGCCTTGCGGTTGTTCGCCCTGCTCAAACCGCTCGAACAGCCTGTCGCGCGCCGGGTTGATCGAGGCAGGGGCGCTGAAGACGGCGCTTGATGCCGGCCGGCCCGGCAAGGCCGCCATTGATGTTTTCGATGAAGAGCCGATCACCTGGGCAAATGACCCAGTGGCCTCGCATCCCAATCTGATCGGCACACCACATATCGGGTTCGTCACCGAGGATGAGTTCGAGGTTCAGTTCGCCGATATCTTTGATCAGGTGGTGGCCTGGCAGGGCGGTGCTGCGATCAACATGATCAATCCCGAGGCGGTGTCCCGCTAGGTTCATCGTCAGGCTCATCGGCATTCCCACCCAGCCTTAGCGCAAGTGCGGGCAGTGACAGGAAGATCAGCATCACCCGCACCGTGTGGTGAAAGGCAACAAAGGCAACGTCAAAACCGAAGATAAGCGCCAGCAGCGTGACCTCGTAAAGACCGCCCGGCACAAAAGCCAGCCAGGCGGCCAGAAAGCTGATCCCTGTCGCCTTGGCGATGATCACCGTGGCCAGCACATAGGCGGTGAGAATAACGGCCGTGCTGGCACAGGCATCCTTGAGATAGCCGAGCAATTCACCAAACGGCACCTTCGCCAGCCGCGCGCCGACGGCGCCGCCAATGGCAAGCTGCGCCAGAATGACGAATTCATTGACCCGCGGCAGGTCGGCCCAACCCATCAGATGGCACAGTGTCGACAGCCCGACCGGCCCGATAAGATGCGGCATCGGAATGCGAAGACGGCGCGCAATCAGCATGCCGACGACGCCAAGCAGAATAAAGGTGATGATGTCCGTGGCCGGCAGGTCGATGATGCTTGGCATCGTCAGCAGTGCGATATTCGACTGGTCGACGGCTGCCTGCCCTTCGATCAGACGCAGCAGCAACGGCGTTGAGACAAAGACAACGACGACCCGCACCAGATGGAACAGCGCGACGACATAGTCGCGGTCAACCATCTCGCGGGCCATGGCGATGGCCTCGGCCTGGCCGCCCGGCACGCTGCACAGAATGGCAAGGCGCGGTTCATATCCGCGGAACCGCCGCAGAAATTGATACCCGATTGACGTCACGATAATGGTTGTCACCACCATGGTAACAAGTGTCAGCGACCATTTCTCGGCCTGGTCCAGAACCGACTGGTTGAAGGTGGCGCCGATCAGAACGCCAAGGCCAAGCACCACCGGCTTGTGGAACCAACGGGCAACGCCAAGATGCGGTTGCAGCGGCTTGACAAGGCCGCCGCCGATCCAGACGCCGAACAGGCTTCCCATCAAATAGGGCGCCGGAATACCGATCTGCAAAAAGCCCCAACCGCTCGCCAGCGCGACGGCAAAGGTTACGGCAAGACGCCGGATATCGGTGAGAAACCAGACCGGCATGACAGGGTTGAGAGCGGCCATATCAGTCAGGCTCCACATCGACGGTCAGGCTGAGAAGCGACAGCCGCGCCGTCAGCGCGGTGTCGAGATGGCGCTGCATGGCAGCGGCGGCTTGATCCGCGTCGCCAGCCTGAATGGCGGTGTTGATGGCATCATGCTCGCTGCGGATGGCGGCAACCCGCGCCGGCAGTGAATAGGCTGTCGCGCCAAGCAGCACCATCAGCCGCGACAGCCGCTGAAGACTTTCCACCAGAAACCGATTGCCCGCCGCCTGCAGGATGGCATTGTGAAACTGCCTGTTGTGGCGTGCCAGATTATCAGGCGTGGCATTGCCTGTGACCAGTCCCGCCTCTGCATCGCATATGTTGGCAATGACCCGGCGTTCAGCATCGCCGGCATTCTGCGCGGCCAGCCTTGCGGCCATCGATTCCAGCGTGCCGCGAAGCTCATAGAGGCTGCGGACATTGCGCCAGTCGAGCCGGCGCACCCGTAGGCCGTCTTCGTCACGCTCAAGAACGCCCTCGGCGCGCAGGCTTGTCAGCGCTTCGCGTAGTGGCGTGCGGCTGACCGACAGCGCCTCGACAAGCTCAACCTCTTTCAACCGCGCGCCGGGTGCCAGCGCGCCCGACTGAATGGCGGCCAGCATCAGGCGGCGAAGCCGCGCCGGCGCGGCACCGGGCAGGTCCGCCTGCAGGACCAGATTGTCGGCGATCCCCTGCCAGTCGATGCGGTCAGGGTTCTTGACTTCCATGCGTTCCATCACGTACCTGTATACATATGTATACAGAGCCCGACAACGACCTTTCACAATTGTGGGACGTGCTGGTGATCGGCGCTGGCAACGCCGGGTTGTGTGCTGCCATCACTGCCGCCGAGGCCGGATGCAGCGTACTGGTCATCGAGGTCGCCGGACGTGACATGCGTGGTGGCAATACGCGTCACACGCGCAATCTGCGGGCCATGCATGAAGCGCCTACGGATGTGCTGACCGACGCCTACAGTTTCGAGGAATATTACGACGATCTGATGCGCGTTACCCGTGGCATCACCAACGAAACTCTTGCCAGCATGACGTTGCAGAAATCTGCCGAGCTGACCTCCTGGCTTGGCTCTCGCGGCGTACGATTCCAGCCGGCATTGTCGGGAACACTCAATCTTGGGCGCACCAACGCGTTCTTTCTTGGTGGTGGCCGGGCGCTGCTGAACAGCCTGTGCAGACATGCCGAGGGGCTTGGCGTTGTATTCCTCTACGAGACGGAAGTGACGACCCTGCGGATGGATGATGGCTATTGTGACGGGGTCACGCTTGCCGACGGCCGGGATCTTCAGGCCAAGAAGGTGATCACCACCGCCGGCGGGTTCGAGGCCAATCTCGACTGGCTTGCCGAAGGGTGGGGCGAGTCGGCGCGGAACTTCCTGGTGCGGGGAACGCCGCACAATACCGGCACGGTGTTGCGAAGTCTGCTTGACCATGGCGCGCGGCCGGTTGGCGAGCTTGACCAGTGCCATGCTGTCGCTATCGATGCGCGTGCGCCGAAATTCGATGGTGGCATTGCCAGCCGAATCGATGGGGTGCCGTTCGGCATCGTCCTCAACCGCGACGCGGAGCGCTTTTATGATGAGGGTGAGGATTTCTGGCCGAAACGCTATGCCATCTGGGGACGGCTTGTCGCCGGACAGCCGGACCAGATTGCCTATGCCATCCTTGATTCGGTCGGCGTGGCCCGCTTTATGCCGTCGGTCTTCACGC
>CAJWDO010000231.1 GCA_913031555.1 uncultured Alphaproteobacteria bacterium
GGTACGGTCGTCGGAGACAAGCTTGACGCCGCGGTGACCTTCGCCAGGGGCCTGCTTGGCGGCTGACCCATCTCCTCCACGAACAATCGACGTGAATTTGCCGCGCGATGCGCGCCCGTGGGTCAAGCTGTCGGGGGACAAATTGCCGCGCGATGCGCGCCCGGGCGTGACTTTGGCCTCACAACGGCATAACGTTTGGTTTCTGTTTCAACAATGTAAAGGAGGTGATCTAATGTCTAGTTCGATAGGAATTGGTAACGCAACTGTGGCGGGCGGATTGAAGAGCAGCCTCGTCGGTCGCGCCTGACGCACTGAATTTGCGCTTATCTGATCCATCTAACGAAAAGGGAGGCCTCCGGCCTCCCTTTTTTGTCCTTGCAGTACCTGCGTTCTGATGATGGTCGGCATGTCTTGTAACGACACCGTCAATTGGCTTGCTTATAGGCCTCAATGGCGGCAGTGAGCTGTTTCTTTTCCGCGCAGTTGAAGTAACAGCTCTTGCTCAGCCGTGCCAGCATCTGCTCGGCGCCTTCCAGATTGCCAAGCGTCAGATACAGCTCACCCTTATATTCCAGCGCACCCTTGTGCTTCGGGTTGATCGCCAGCGCCCTGTCATAGGCCGCCTCCGACCGCGTATAGTCACCAAGTTTGCGTGATGCAAAGCCGGTCAGGTTCCAGGCATCGGCATTGTCCGGGTCAGCGGCGATCTCGGTTTCAAGATAGCTCAGCGCACCTGTGTAATCTTCAGTATTGATCAGCGCCGCGGCCTTGCGCATTGACTTGGACATCGCCGTGCTGCTGTAGCTTGAGCTGGAGTCATCTGATCCGCCGGAACCACTGCCGGCGGCATTCGCCTGTCCTGTCACAATGGCAAGCGCCAGCGCGGCGACGGCGATGGCAAGCATCCATGGCAGGAATGATGGGCGTGGTTCGACGCGCGTCCGGTTTTGAGGGATCCGGGTCATACTTCAGTGTCCCCGCCAGCCGCGACCCAGTCCGAAATTCCGCCGACATTGCTGACATTTTCGTAGCCCATCTCGGTCAGCGTCTTACCGGCAAGCGCCGCCTGACCACCGGCCGCGCAGACAAGCAGGATCTCGCTGTCCTTCTGAAGCGCCGGTTTGTGATAGTTGGTTGTGTCATCAGCCGCAAATTCGATAAAGCCTCGGGGAATTCGCAGTGCGCCTGCGATAGTGCCTGTTCCAGCCACGTCGGCGCTGTCCCGAACGTCGACAAAGACGGCTGTGCCCTTCTTGTGGATGGCAACACCGTCTTCGGAGCTGATCCGTGGAACGGCTGCGTTTGCCTCGGAAAGATAATCTTTTGCGTGTTTCATGCTGCCCTCGCTGTTATGTCCGCCGCGCGAACCGGTTTCCCTGTATCCCCCGGTGGTCTCTCTTCTGTCAGAGATAGGCGCTGATGCACCACGTTCAAGCGTGCCTGACCGCCGGAGGTAGTGCCGCCAGGTCCAATCGGGGCTTTCAGGCGTAGTCGGGCGCGGTCACCGGCGGCGGCGGCTTGAGGTTCTCAGCAAGAGTGGCGATATGGTCTGGGGAAATACCGCAGCAACCACCAATGATGTCGGCTCCGCATTCAACCCATTCCCGGGCAAAGCGAAGATAGGCATCCGGAGTGATTTCCTGGCGCAGTTGATGGATATTCTCGTTCGCCGCCTCATATTCCTCATCCATCAGCGGAAACGCGTTGGCATAGGCGCCAATCATCGGCCTTGAGGCACCATGCTGGCGCGAAAAGGCCTCAAGCTCGGCGCGCGACAACGCAACGGCATCATTCATCACCTCGGGCTGGCTGCAATTGAACAACAGCGCATCAAAGCGCAGCCCCTCGATTGACAGCAGCAGCTCGGACAGCGGCTCTCCTGACCTGAGGCACGGCTTACCAGCAACCGGATCGACATCTTCAAGCGTGACCGAAACCCACAGATCAGCCGCGCAATCGGTAAACATGTCCAGATAGGTGGTAACCTCGCTGACCGAGCTCAGCGTCTCGCCGATGAAAATATCTGCGACGGGTGCCAGAAAACGCCGAAAATGCTGCATCATGCGGCGCGCGCCCTGCACCTCGAATGCACCAGGCTTGTAACTGCCGAACATCGGCGGAATGCTGGCCGCCACCTGCACCGAATGCGGCACCGCATCGGCGGCATCACGCGCCAGCTTTGCCGCCAGCGTAAGCAATTCCTCAGACTGCGCCTCATATCGATCTTCACCAATATGGAACGGTACGATGGCGTAGGTGTTTGTGGAAATCACATCGGCACCGGCGGCGATGAAGGCATCATGCGCATCGCGCACCATCTGCGGTGCTTCCATCAGGGCAAGCGCAGACCATTCCGGTTGCCGAAATGGGGCGCCCATAGACTTTAGCTCGCGTCCCAGTCCACCGTCGAGAATGATCACATCAAGCCCCCAAAGAAATCCCTTAACATCATGAAACTTACATTGGGCAAAGGCAAGCTGACTCAACAACCTGCGACGCCATGTGGCGGGGCGGGCATGTGGTGGGCCGGACATGTTACGGGGCATCCGGCCGACCGCCGTCGCGCCGCATATTGTGATTTGCCGCGGCAAGCCGTGTGGTGGCATTCTGATTGCCAGATTTTTGCGGCGGGGATTGTCGCGGCAGGGAGAGCGACACCATGTATGATCCGGGGCTGGCGGCCCGTCTGGACGACATCATGTCAGGCATGCTGGAGATGGAAGTCACCCGCATGTTCGGCGGCTATGGTTTTCTGATGAACGGCAATATGTGCGTCGGCGTCTGGGACGACCTGCTGGTGATCCGCATCGGCACCGACGGGTGGGACGCGATCTGCGACAAGCCGCATGTACGGCCTATGGATTTGACAGGCCGGGTGATGCGGGGATGGGCGATGATCACGCCCGAAGGTGTTACCGAGGATTCCGAACTGCTGAGCTATGTCGATATGGCAATCATGTTCTGTGCGGCGCTGCCACCAAAAATAGAATCCTGAGGCAAAATCCCGGGGCATATTCCCGGGGCAAAATCCCGGGGGTCCGCCCTACTCCAGCGTGAAGCCGCACATATTGGCGATGGCGCGCAGGCATCGGTGGTGCTCAAAATATTGGGAGATGTTATCTGGCCGGTCATCAGCAAAGATCTTGTGTTACGATTTGAAACGGCTACCAAAGAGGATGCATTTGCG
>CAJWDO010000232.1 GCA_913031555.1 uncultured Alphaproteobacteria bacterium
GCTGTCGCGCCTTTCAGAGCGGATCACCCGTGCCGGCGATCTGCTGCAGACGCAGACCGAGATGATTATCCAGCGGCAGAACCGCGATCTGCTGCAGTCGATGAATGCCCGCGCGCGGCACCAGCTGCGCCTCCAGCAAACGGTTGAGAGGCTGTCGATCGCCGCCGTCACCTATTACGGCGTCGGGCTTGTCGGCTATCTGGCCAAGCCGCTGCCGCTCGGTGAATGGAGCCTCGATATCAACCTTGTCAAGGCAGGGGCGGTGCCGGTCATCGCCTTTCTTGTCTGGCTTGCCATCCGCGGCGTGCGCGCAGGGCTCCACGACCGCGAGGAAGATTGATCGGGGGATGGGGTGATGCCTGATGCGAAGCCAGCTCATCTGACCTTCCCGCAGCCTGACAGGCATCATCTGGCGCAGCTGAATTTCGCCACCGCCATTGCCGATCTGGATGACCCGGCGATGGCCGGCTTTGTCGATGCGTTGGCCGTGGTGAACGGCATTGCCGAAAGATCGCAAGGCTTTGTCTGGCGAATCAAGGACAGCCAGGAGGCGGCGGCGCAGGCCATTGTCGGTGATCGGCGCGAGACCTTTACCATGTCGCTGTGGGAAAGCGCCGCCGATCTGGAATTCTTTGCATGGAACACGGTGCATCGTCGCTTCATGAAAGACAGGCACAGCTGGTTCCGGCCGCCGTCCGCGCCGTTTCTTGTCATGTGGTGGCTGCCGGCCGGCACCATCCCGGCCTTCACCGACGCGCTGGCAAGGCTGGCGCGGCTTCGTGAAGAGGGGCCGTCCGAGGCCGGCTTTGGCTGGGACAATCTGGACGGGCCACGCGCCTGGCAAACCGCAGGCCCGCCGCCGCTCTAGGCCGGTTCCCACCTAACCGACTGTCGCCTTGCACCAGGCAAGCGTGGCGCGGATATGCCAGTTCAACTTCCGGTCATGAAAGCCGACATGGCCACCGCCGCGCGTTACCACTATCGAGGCTCCGGCACCTGGAGTGGTTGGGATCGGTCTGGCAAGGCAGGTGGCGACAGGCACCCACGGATCATTCGATCCCTGAAGAACCAGGGTCGGGATGGCAAGATCATCCATCCGCCGGTGAACGCTGGTGGCGGTGTAATAGGCGGCGCTGTCCGGATAACCCGCCAGTGGCGCCGTCACCAGATCATCAAATTCATACATGCTGCGCGCCCTGGCGGCGGCGTCCTGATAGCGTGGGTCAAGCCCCGGCGCGGTGGCGGCGATGTCCTTCAGTCCGGCCAGCATATAGCGTACATAAAGGGCGTTGCGGCGCGAACTGAACCGGCGTGCCGTCGCCGTCATGTCGAGTGGCGTGCCGATGGTGACCAGCCCGGCAAGCCGCGCCGCCTGATCCGGAAAATCAAGCGCCATGTTGAGCGCCGCCGTTCCGCCTAGCGAATGCGCCATCATGAACAGCGGCGCACCCGCGTCCGCCGCCGCCGCAGCGTCGATGAAGGGGATCAGGTCCGATCCGGCGCCGGCATTATAGGTGCCCCGCGCCAGCCTCCGGCCGGGTCCGGCACCGCGCATATTGACCCGCAGCAGGCTGTAGCCGGCGGCCAGAACCTCCGGCACCAGCCACCGGATATGCTGTGCGTCCATGCAGCCATTCAACCCGTGAACGGCGATCACGCACCCTCTGGATTTTCCCGGCGTCCCTCCCTGTGCCGGGTGGAAGGCGGCCAGCAACCGGTCACCGTCATCAAGGTCGATCAGGATCTCGCGCGAGGGTGGTGGCGGTGGCGCGTCACGGCGCAGGAAATGGCGCATCGTCTGTAGATCGCCGCCAAGCCAGGGTATGGCCTCGCCGGCAAAGGGCGGGATCAGACCGCCGGCATCATTGCGAAGGAAAGCCATGCCACCCGGCCTCAATAGATGGTCATGTTGGCAACTGAAAGATCGACTTCATGATCGCGGCCATAGGCGACAATGCCGATGGAGGTGATGTCCCGCGGCGTCGGCGGCGCATCGCTCATCCCGGCGGAATGCCGAAAGCTCGAGAAGGGCAGGTCAACTTCCTGCCAGTCTGCCGAGGTTGGGAAGGTGGCGGCGAAATAATGCCATGGCCGCCGGTTGGCCCTGGTGCGAAGATGGACATAATAGGTCTCGCCATTGCCGCGTACACGCAGCCGCAGGCCGGCAGGCATCGCCCCGCGATCGACAAGCGTGGCGAAATCGACACCGGCGCGAAACTGGATGAAGCCGCCATTATTGGCCGTGCTGACAGTGCCGGTCATGTGGGCGAATCCTGTCCCGTCCGCATCCTGCCCGAACCGCAAGCCGCCGCGTGACACACCGCCCATCACCCCGTCGGTCACAAAGCGCCAATGGGCGGCCATGTCGTCTGTCATGCTGAATGTAAGGGGCTCGCTCGCCATCGCATTTCCATCCTGCCCCGTTCCGCCGGGGGACATAACACTGATAAAGGCCAGAAACATCACCAGCGCCATTCCGGCGCGGCGGCGGTATCCGGTTCGCCTGTGGTCTGATTGATCGGGCATGCCATGTTCCATGAGTGTGAGATGGGAAGATGCAGCGCGGCTGTAAAGTCCTGCCCATGACGCTCTTGCCCACCATGTCGGCATTTTGGCAGGATATGCGCCATGAACAGCCAGCCCGGAGACACCCTGCCGCAGATCAAGGCCGTGCTTGATGCCTCGGGCCTCGCCTATGAGGTGTGGCCCTGCGATGACACCCTTGCCGACACGGCGTCGTTCTGCGCGCATTACAATGTGCCGCCGTCGCATTCGGTGAACGCCATCCTTGTGCGCTCAAAGAGTGATCCGGCGCAGATGGCGCTGTGCATGGTGCCGGCGACGCACCGGCTGGATGTCAACAGGACGGTACGAAAGCGGCTTGGTGCGAAGAAAGCCTCCTTTGCCACGCCGGAGTATACGCGCGCCCTCACAGGCATGGAAATCGGCGGTGTGACGCCAATTGGCCTGCCGTCCGGCCTGGCTGTATGGGTCGAGGCCAGCGTCATGAATCTCGACTATGTAATTCTTGGCGGGCTTCAGGTGCGCAACCGGTCCGATGAATGGATTGAGGCCATGCCG
>CAJWDO010000233.1 GCA_913031555.1 uncultured Alphaproteobacteria bacterium
CGGTAGGTGTCAACGCGCAGATCCTTGTCCTCGATCTCGATTTCGATATTGTCATCGACAACCGGATAGACCCAGGCGCTGGCAAAGCTGGTATGCCGCCTGGCCGAGCTGTCATAGGGCGAAATCCGGACAAGACGATGAACGCCTGATTCGGTTTTCAGCCAGCCATAGGCATTGTCACCCTCGATCCGCATCGTGACCGATTTGATACCGGCCTCTTCACCGGCACTTTCCTCGATCATCTGCAGTTTGAACCCGCGACGCTCGCACCAGCGGCTATACATCCGTACCAGCATGGAGGCCCAGTCCTGGGCTTCGGTTCCACCGGCACCGGCATGGATTTCGAGAAAACAGTCATTGCCGTCGGCCTCACCCGACAGCAGGCTTTCAAGCTGGCGTTTTTCGGCAAGCGTCACCAGCACCGCAAGCGATGCCTCGGCCTCGGCGACAACTTCTTCATCGCCCTCCATCTCGCCAAGCTCGATCAGACCTGCCGCATCATCAAGCTCCGTTTGAAGCGACGTGATGACCTCGATATGGCGTTGCAGCCGGTTTTTCTCGCGCATGGCTTCCTGCGCGGCGGCCTGGTCGTTCCAGAAATCGCCGTCGGCGCTCAGGGCTTCCAGTTCGGCAAGTCGCGCCGTCGCGGCATCAAAATCAACATGCTTCCGGAGAAGGTCGATGGCCGTCCTGATGATCTCGATTTGGGCTTGCGTTTCAGCTTGCATGTCCTGTCCAATCCTGCCCGTGTCATGCCGAAAGCGGCGAGACCGGACGCGGCTAGGAGTAGCGCGCCGGCCTGCGACTGGCAAGGGGCAAGCCGTTGGCAAGCCGACCCCATCAAAACAATTTGGTCAGAAGAGGCCCGGCGTGGTGATCTCGTCACCCGGCGCGGCGCGGATCGCACTTCCCGGCACATCAATCAGCGTACCACCGGGGCGCTGGCCTGGCTTGAAAACCTCGAAAATGGCCTTCTCGTGATCGGGAAGGACGCGCTCACCCGTTTCGGCATTCACCGGGATGATGGTGATACCACTTGGGCGACGGAACGGAATGACGGCTTTGTCCGCCTGCGCGGCGGCGATGAAGTCACCGAAGATCGGCACCGCCACGGTCGATCCCGTCTCCCGCTTGCCAAGCTGGCGCGGCGTGTCATAGCCGACAAACACACCAACGGCGAGGTCGGGCGTGAAACCGATGAACCAGCCATTGGTATTGTCATTGGTGGTGCCTGTCTTGCCGGCCACCGTCAGGTTCAGCTTGGCGATGCGTCGGCCAGTCCCACGTTTGATAACTCCCTCGAGCATCGACACCATCTGGAAGGCCGATGCCGGTGAGGTCAGCTGTTCACGCGTGTCGTCCAATGTCGGGATGTCCTGACCGGCCCAGCCTTCCTTGACACCGCATGCCGTGCAATCACGTTCATCATGCCGGTAGATTGTCTCGCCATGACGGTTCTGGACCCGGTCGATCAGGCTTGGCGTGATCTTCTTGCCACCATTGACCAGCATGCCGTAAGCCGAGGTCAGCCTCAGCAATGTCGTCTCGCCGGCCCCCAGTGACATTGACAGCAAAGGTGGCAGGTTCCGGTTCAGCCCAAATTTCCGCGCATAGTCCTGAACCTCCTCCATGCCGAGGCTCATCGCCAGGCGCGCCGTCATCAGGTTACGTGACTTCTCGATCCCGACACGCATGATCGACGGACCATAGAACCGGCGGGTATAGTTCGCCGGTTTCCATTTCGGCTTGCCGGGCCCCTGATCGACCACCAGCGGGGCGTCAAGTATGCGCGTTGTCGGGTTGTAACCCTGATCGAGCGCCGCCAGATAGACGAACGGCTTGAAGGCCGACCCCGGCTGGCGAAGCGCCTGCACCGCACGGTTGAATTCGGATTCCGCATAGTTGTATCCACCGCTCATCGCCAGTAGCCGGCCGGTATGCGGGTCGAGGGCAACAATCGCCCCCTCGACCAGCGGCCGTTGCGACAGCGACATATCCGCGGGCCCGGGTTCAAAGCCGTCACGAATCAGATCGGGTGTGGCCGTCGGTGATTGCACCATCACGATATCGCCAATCGACAGCGCGTCACGCAAATCCTTCAGCGGCGGCGGCCGCACGCCATCCTCGCCACGTGGCGGATAGGCCCAGAAGGCCAGCGCGAAGGGAATGCGGGCCTGCCGTCCGGCGACATGGATTTTGGCCTCACTATTCGTGACATCTATGACCAGCGCGGCAAAGTGATTATCCGGCATCTTTTTCTGGTGGCCGGCAAGGATTTCGTCAATATCGCCCTCGCCGGTATGGCTGCCCAGCGGACCGCGCCATCCCTGGCGCCGATCAAGCGCCTCGAGCCCGCGTTCAAGCGCCATCCGCGCCGCTGCCTGCAAAGTCGGATCAAGTGTCGTTCGCACCGACAGACCACCGGTATAGAGCGTCTCTTCACCGAACATCGCGACAACCTCGCGCCTTACCTCCTCGGCGAAATAGGGCGCGTCGGTGGAATCAAATCCGCTTCGCCCGACGACGGTCAGCGGCACAGCGACAGCCTGCATCCGTTCACCCTCGGTGATGACGCCGTTCTGCTGCATTTCACCAAGCACCCAGTCCCGCCGGATGGTGGCGGATTTTGTCCGGCGTGTCGGGTGATAATTCGAAGGCGCCTTCGGCAGCGCCGCAAGATAGGCCATTTCCTCAAGGGTCAGCTGATCCAGCGGTTTGTCGAAATAGTTCAGCGATGCCGCCGCCACGCCATAGCTTCCCTGACCAAGATATATCTCATTGAGATAGAGGCCAAGGATCTGGTCCTTGGTGAAGGCCCGCTCCATGCGGAATGACAGGATGGCTTCCTTGATCTTGCGGTCGATCGACACCTCGTTGGTAAGCAGGAAATTCTTTGCCACCTGCTGTGTGATGGTCGAGGCACCAATCGGACGGCGGCCGGTGCCGTAATTCATCGCGTTGGTGACGACGGCGCGAAGCAGCGCCCGCGGATCAACGCCGAAATGCGCGTAAAAGGACTTGTCCTCGGCCGACAGGAACTCCTGGATTAGGCGTGGCGGCATTGCCTCGACAGGCAT
>CAJWDO010000234.1 GCA_913031555.1 uncultured Alphaproteobacteria bacterium
CAACATGACCGCGGCGATGATGATCGCGCGTGCCTCGCTTCGTGGCATGATGAAGGCCCGCCAAGGGCGCATCATTTCGATTTCATCTATTGTCGGCGTGACCGGCAATCCGGGACAGGCCAACTATGCCGCTTCGAAGGCCGGCATGATAGGGTTCAGCAAGGCGCTTGCCGCCGAGGTCGCCAGCCGCGGGATTACGGTGAATGTCGTGGCCCCGGGATTCATCGAAACGCCGATGACCGACGACCTTGACGAGTCGCAGCGTGAGACGCTTTTGGGCCGCGTGCCGGTTGGACGCCTTGGCACAGCGGATGAGGTGGCGTCGGCTGTTCTGTTCCTTGCCAGTGTCGAGTCCGCCTACATCACCGGATCGACCATTCACGTGAATGGCGGGATGGCGATGCTGTAATCAGGCCAGGACTGATACCGCCACATCCTGCACAGGGTGGCAAACAGGATTGGGCGGTGACTCTTTAGGGTGGCGCAGGTGTGAAAACTGTGTTATCTGCCGCCAACTTTGGAATTCTGAGCCCCGGCTCGGGGCTTTATCAACCTTTTCTTTTAAGGGGGCATTAATGAGCGATATCTCAGATCGTGTTCGGAACATCGTTGTGGAACATCTTGGCGTTGACGCCGACAAGGTTGTCGATGGCGCAAGCTTCATCGATGATCTTGGCGCTGACAGTCTCGATACCGTCGAGCTGGTCATGGCGTTTGAAGAGGAGTTCGGTGTTGAAATCCCGGACGACGCCGCTGAGCGCATTCTGACCGTGAAGGACGCTGTCTCCTTCCTGGAAGAAAGCGCCGCTTAACCAGGCACATGAAAAATTCTCAGCCCCCGGTTCGTTGCCTTACAGGTGGACGTTTTTCGGGGGCTGGCGTATTTTAGGCCTATGGTTTCCCTGATCAGGAGAAAAACGTGCGCCGCGTAGTTGTCACCGGTCTTGGAATGGTCACCCCGCTTGGTGTCGGGGTTGATCGAAACTGGTCGCGTATCGTCGCCGGGGAAAGCGGTATCAGCCGCATTACCCAGTTTGAGGTGGACGATATCACATGCCAGATCGCCGGCCAGGTTCCTGGTCCGGACGAAGAAGGCGGCCTGAACCTCGACGATTTTATTGATCCCCGTGACCAGCGCCGCCAGGACAGGTTCATCCAGCTTGGTTTTGTTGCTGCACAGCTTGCGGTTGAAGATTCCGGCTGGAAGCCTGACGACCGCGAGGCGCAGAACCGGACCGGCGTGATGATCGGTTCCGGTATCGGTGGTCTTGAGACCATCGTGAAGACCGACCAGTTGATGAGCGATCGTGGAACCCGCAAGATCAGCCCGTTTTTCATTCCCTCGGCGCTGATCAATCTGGTGTCGGGCCATGTGTCGATCAAATACGGGTTCCGGGGACCCAATCATGCGGTGGTTACGGCCTGCTCCACAGGGGCGCACGCCATTGGCGACGCAGCCCGCATGGTGGCACTCGATGATGCGGACGTTATGGTGGCCGGCGGTGCCGAAGCCGCCGTGTGCCGGATTGGTATGGCCGGTTTTGCGGCCGCACGGGCGCTGTCCACCGGCTACAACGATCACCCCGAAAAAGGCTCGCGCCCATGGGACAAGGGCCGCGACGGTTTTGTCATGGGCGAGGGGGCCGGCATTGTCGTCCTCGAGGAACTTGAGCATGCAAAGGCGCGTGGTGCCACAATCTATGCCGAAATAAAGGGCTATGGCATGTCCGGAGATGCCTACCACATCACCGCACCTGCCGAGGATGGAGATGGTGGCTTTCGCGCCATGCAGGCAGCGTTGAAACGCGCTGGTCTGACCCCGGCCGATATCGACTATGTCAACGCGCATGGCACATCGACCCCGCTTGGTGACCTGATCGAGGCCGGTGCGGTGCGGCGGCTTCTGGGTGATGCGGTCGGCTCGATCTCGATGTCCTCGACCAAGAGTGCGACCGGGCATCTTCTGGGCGCGGCCGGCGCGATCGAGGCCATCTATTCGATCAAGGCAGTGCAGACCGGCGAAGTCCCGCCGACCCTGAACCTTGAAGATCCCGAGGATGCGGTGGTCGATTTCGATCTTGTCCCGCTGAAGTCGCGCAAGCGTGAGGTTCGCAACGCAATGTCGAACTCCTTCGGATTTGGCGGCACCAACGCATCGCTGATTATCGGCCAGGTTACCTGATGCTGCGATCCGCCGGCCGGTTGATAATCCGGACGGTGGGGCTGCTCGGCCTCATGGCCGCTCTTGTGGCTGGCAGTTGGTTTGCCGTCGACAGGATGATCGTGCAGGCCGACGGACCACATCAGAACACCGCATTGATCCAGATTTCACCCGGTGATGGGCATGCAACCATCCGCTGGGCACTGAAGCGTGGCGGCGTGATCCGCGAGCTGTATCACTATGACGCCTCCCGCATTATGGCGGGAACGTCATTTGTTCCGAAGGAAGGCGAGTTCGAAATCCCGCCGCGAGCCAGTCTGGCCACCGTCATGAACATCATCCATGCCGGGCGCAGCCACCAGCGGCGCCTGACTGTCATCGAAGGCTTGACCTCGGCCGAAATCCACGACGCCATTCTCACCAACGAGAATTTTGCCGGTGACATCACAGTGACACTCGATGAAGGCAGCCTGCTGCCGGAAACCTATTTCTACACGCATGGCACCAGCCGTGATGCCATGTTGACCCGAATGCAGGAAAAGCGCGAGGTGACGCTTGCCGATGCGCGCGCGAGCGTGGGCGACAATGCGGGCTCGAGCCTCGATGAGGTGATCGACGCGGCGATGAGCGGCGATCTCGATGCGCTCGTTGAAGTGGAGAACGACGGGGATGACGGTGTGACCATCGAGGATGCAACCCAGAGAGGGACGCGCCTGTATTACGCAGCTGGTTACAATTGGTGCTCAGCCATTAACTGGCTTCTGAAGCGTGGCGCCAACGTCCACTTGGGTTACCCAAGCATCGGCTTGACGCCACTGCACACCGCCGCTCATTGGGGCCATTCTGACACAGCAGTCCTGCTGCTCGACGCGGGCGCGCGAGTCGACGATCGCAGCGTGAGTGGCTT
>CAJWDO010000235.1 GCA_913031555.1 uncultured Alphaproteobacteria bacterium
CGGATAGACCAGCAGCACGATGATCGCCATCAGCCAGTCAAGCCACAGCATCGCGCCGATCAGAACGATGATCGTCAGCAGATCGCGCACCAGATTGTTGGCAAGCCGCACCGCCGCCTCGCGGACAAGGTTCAGATCATTCATGATCCGCGACATGAAGGCACCTGCCGGTTCGCGTGACAGCACTGCCAGATCGGCATCGATCAGGGTCCGCGCCATGTCCTTTTGCAGATCGGTGGTGACCCGCAGCGCCAGTGCGTTGACCTGCACCGTCTGCGCGAACAGCGCCACCCCCTTGACCAACGCCAGCAGGATGATGGCAGGCGGGGCAAGCCAGATCACCTCGGCCGCGCGCCCGTCGGCCAGCGCGTTGAAAATATACCGGGTCAGCAGCGGGTAGGCCGAGGCCGAGCCAGCGACAACCGCCATCAGCGCAAAGGCAATCAGCAGCCGCCCGAGATAAGGACGCACCCATCCCTGCCAGAGCCGTTTCAGTATGGCCCGGCTGTTCGGCGGATCATTCGGGGGGCTGGAGGTCGAAGGCGTCGTCAAGAAAGCGATCCTGTTCTGCCGTTCGGCATCCCTGTTCTAAAATGCAGCAGCTGGCCCAACATCATGTACGCACCACCAGCTGGCGGTCCAGTTCCCTGGCAACGACATCAAAGGCCTGCGCCGCGGTGATGCGGGCGATGGCCCCGGGTTCGCCAAACCTGCCTTCAGGCTCGGCAATCGGAATAATCACGTCACTATAGTCCAACGGCGTGGATTGCGCAAAAATCCCCGCCGCAGGCCGGCCACAGGCAGCGGCGATGTTCAACAGGCTGGTATCATTGCCGACATAGAGCCGCGACGCATTGATCAGCGCGATGGCTTCATCCAGTGGTGCTGAATTCGGTATCAGGTCGGCCGGCGCCGCCGGGTCTGCAAGCACGGCGTCGATGATAGGCTGTTCCGAGGGCGCGCCCATCACCAGGATTCGCATCGCCGGCGCAAAATCCCGCAGCCGCGCCGCCAGCGCCGCAAAATGGGCCGGCGGCCATTTACGTTCATCATCCATGGCACCAACCCCCATCACCACCATGTCGCGAAGCCCACCCCCCGACATACCGAAAGCAGGGATGCCAAGATCATCGCACCAATTGTCGGCGGCGCGCTGCGCGTCGGCGGTGGGCGGCATGTTCCATTCCGGGCTGACAAGACCGAAACCGTTCATCCGCGCGAAACGGGCAAGTTTGCGCGTCGGGTGTTCATAGCGCGCCTCGCGGCCCAGAAAGGTGCCGCGATTCAGCCACCGCCGACTGCCGCCGATGCCATAGCCCCAGCGATGCGGGATACCGGCAAGCCGCGCCGCCATCGCATTGGTGGCGCTGTGATGCATGATAAGGACATGCTCCGCGCCGCTGCGCCGGAATTCGGCAGCAAGCCGCAGCAGGCCCAGCGGACCGTCATGGCGCCCCCTCCTGCCACGAAGCGACCGTTCGATCGGAATCCAGTCGGTGATGCCGTCTGTGCCCGTAAAAAGGATGGGCGCCTTTGCCGTCGGTTTGCAGGCAAGAATGACGTCAAAATGCGCCGCAAGATGGTCGATCCATGGCTTGTGCCAGACCATGTCGCCTATACCGACAAGCGGTTGGACAACGAGAAGACGAGGACGTCCGCCGCCGGTTTCTGCCAGAAGGTCATGCTGTAACTTCATGATCACGGTGCCCTGGTCTATTCGCGAAACTGAGTGGTTGGCGGCATCCCATCCGGCCACCTTTATGGTCAACTGGACGGTCAACTGGACTGGCACCGGCATGCCGGTTATAAACACAAGGCTAGCTTGGGGAAACCGTAATCAGATCAGGTACCCGTTATCGCCACCGAGCCGGTTCGATAGCACACCTGATTCTGGACCCATGACATGTATTTTATTCAACCCGCCGGGGCGTTTGTTTCCGGACCAGCCAGACCCGTTATGCTGAAGCGTTTGATACGTACCAAAATCGGCCTGCTCTGCCTCAGCTGGGTTGCCGCCATTATTGTTGCCGGCCTAATGGTCACTGTGCGCTGGCGAACCGATGATCCGGACCAGCTGCGCCGCCTGCTGGCGAATCATGACGGGTTCATCCTTGTCTTCTGGCACGAACACATTCTGTCCATGCCATGGCTGTGGCCACGCCGCCACGCCATGACAGCGCTGCAATCACCGCACCCCGATGGCCGGTTGCTGGCGCATACAGTCAATCACCTCGGCGTCAGGACGGTCTGGGGAAGCTCGAACCGCAACGCGCTGTCAGGTCTTCGCGGGCTGAAGCGCGTTCTTGAACGGGGACGCATCGCCACCATCACCCCGGACGGGCCGCGCGGCCCGGCGCGCAACGCCGCGATGGGACCGGTGGCGCTGGCGCATCTTTCAGGCAAGCCCATTGTGCCTGTCGCCTGGGCAACGGACAGGTTCTGGCGCGCACCGGGATGGGACGGCATGCGAATTCCAAAACCGCTGTCGCGCGGCGTTCTTGTCATTGGCGAGCCCATCAGAGCGCCAGAGACCGGTGACCGAGGCGCCATGGACGAACATCGGCAGATGCTGGAAAAAGCGATGAATGATACCGCGCGGACGGCCGACCAGCTTGCCGGCGCAACGGACGCCGCCGCATGACCCTGCCGGCAACCTATAATTGGATGTGGCGGCTGGCGCGTCCGGCACTGCCCTTCATCCTGAAACGCCGCGCCTCCGCCGGCAAGGAAGACCGGACACGGATTGGCGAGCGCTATGGCAGGGCTGACGGGCGCGCCGACCTGCCGGATGCGCCAATCTGGATCCATGCCGTCAGTGTTGGTGAAAGCGTTGGCGCGGTGGCGCTGGCACGGGCACTGAAGACGCGCCGGCCTGACATTCCCATTCTTGTCACAACGAACACGGTCACCGCGGCGGCACGCATCGCCGCGCAGCCGGACGAGCTGGGGCTGACACATCTCTATCAACCGCTTGATCATCCCGACATGGTTGATGCCTTTTTGCGGCATGTGCGGCCCCGGATGGCGCTGTTCCTTGAATCTGATTTCTGGCCAAATATGATCACCC
>CAJWDO010000236.1 GCA_913031555.1 uncultured Alphaproteobacteria bacterium
CGCGACTTCCGCAAGCCGCTGGTGATCATGACGCCGAAATCTCTTCTCCGTCACAAGGGCTGCGTCTCGTCGCTTGCCGATATGGGACCGGGCACTACTTTTCACCGCGTTCTTGACGAGCGCGACACACAGGTGAAATCGGGCAAGGCAAAGCGGGTGGTGATGTGCAGCGGCAAGGTCTATTATGATCTGGCGGCGGCGCGTGACGAGGCAAAGATGTGGGATGTCGAGATCATCCGCGTCGAACAGCTTTATCCCTTCCCGACACGGGCGGTGACCGAGGTTCTGGAACAGGTGCCGAATGCGACAATGGTGTGGTGCCAGGAAGAGCCGCGCAATATGGGCGGCTGGAGCTTTGCCCGCGACTTCATCGAAGAAGCGATGCAGACGGTGGGTGCCAGTCAGCAACGACTGACCTATACAGGTCGCGCCGCCGCCGCCTCGCCGGCGACGGGTACGCTTGGCCGGCACAAGCGTGAACAGGCGCAGCTTGTTGCGGATGCGCTTGGCCTGGCGGCAGACAAATAATCACATCGGCCTTCCCACGGGGGGGCGACCCGCAGTGTAACTGCATGAAGTTTGACAACAGGGGTGACAGCCCCCGACCGAGGAGGCCGCAGCGCCATGGCGATCGAAATCACAGTTCCTACTCTTGGTGAATCCGTGGCGGATGCGACGGTGGCCCGTTGGATCAAGAAAACCGGCGATTCTGTGGCCGCCGATGAACCTGTCGTCGAGCTTGAAACCGACAAGGTCACACTTGAGGTGCCGTCCCCGGCCGCTGGCACGCTTGGCGAGATCATCGCCGCCGAGGGGGCCAATGTCGAGGTTGGCGCCAGTCTGGCCATTCTGAACGAAGGCGCGACGCCAGCCGCCAGTCCGGCTCCTGCCCCAGCTCCGGCGGCCGCGGCGACGCAAATAGCACCATCCGCCCCTGAAACCGCGCCCTCTCCGGCAGATTCATCGGCACCCACTCAGGCGTCAGGCACCGCGTCTGACCTGCCGCTGTCGCCGGCGGTGCGCCGCCTTGTCGAGGAGAACAACCTCAATGTGGCCGCGATCAGCGGTACCGGCGTCGATGGGCGGCTGACCAAGGCTGATGTACTTGCCCATATGAAGCATGCGCCGGCGGCTCCGGCGGCAGGCGCCATGCATGCTATCGCGGCCGCGCCGCGCCAGACCCCGCGCCCGGAAGATGCCGCGCGCGAGGAACGCGTGCCGATGTCAAAGCTTCGCCAGGTCATCGCCACTCGGCTGAAGACGGCGCAACACAACGCCGCGATGCTGACCACTTTCAACGAGATCGACATGTCCGCGCTGATGGCGATGCGTGCCAGCTATCGCCAGGAGTTCGAGGCTGCCTATGGCACGCGGCTCGGCTTCATGGGCATGTTCGTTCTGGCCTCGATCCAGGCGTTGCAGGATTTCCCGGCGGTGAATGCCGAAATCGACGGTACTGACATCATCTACAAGAATTACTACAATATCGGGGTGGCCGTCGGCACACCGCAGGGACTTGTCGTACCGGTTGTCCGTGATGCCGGCGCGATGAATCTGGCGGCGATCGAAACGCAGATCGCCGATTTCGGTGACCGTGCCCGCAATGGCAAGATCACCCCGGACGATATGGCCGGTGGCACCTTCACCGTCTCGAACGGTGGTGTCTATGACTCGCTGATGTCGACGCCGATCCTGAACCCGCCACAGTCGGGAATTCTTGGCATGCACAAGATTGAAAAGCGGCCGGTGGTGATTGATGACCAGGTGGTGATCCGCTCGATGATGTATCTGGCGCTGTCCTATGATCACCGGATCATCGATGGCCGCGAGGCGGTGTCCTTTCTGGCCCGTATCAAGGAACTTGTCGAGGATCCGCGCCGCCTCGTTCTCGGGGTCTGACACACCGCCGCCACACCGCTGCCACACGGGCGGCATGACATGATGAGCAAGCTGGAGATCCAGATGAGCGAGACTGCATTCGACCTGATTGTTATCGGCGCCGGCCCGGGTGGCTATGTGGGGGCGATCCGCGCCGCACAGCTTGGCATGAAGGTGGCCTGCGTCGACAGGCGGGACAGCCTTGGCGGCACCTGCCTGAATGTAGGTTGTATTCCGTCAAAGGCGCTGCTGAACGCATCGGAGCATTATGCCGAGGCGGCCGGTGGCGGGCTGGCGGCACTTGGTATCTCGGTCGGTAGCGTGAAGCTGGATCTGCCTAAAATGATGCAGGGCAAGGACGAGATTGTTGGCAATCTGACAGGCGGCATAGATTTCCTGTTCAAGAAGAACAAGATCACACGCCTACAGGGGCATGCCCGGATCGACGGGCCCGGAAAGGTCACGCTGACCGACGGCAGGGATGCCGGAAGCTATGAGGCCGGGAAAATCCTGATCGCTTCGGGAAGCCATGCGTCCAGCCTGCCGGGGATCGAGATTGACGAGACGCGGATTGTCAGCTCGACGGGCGCGCTGGCGCTGCCGAAAGTGCCGAAGAAACTGATTGTGATCGGCGCCGGTTATATCGGGCTGGAGCTTGGCACTGTCTGGGCGCGGCTTGGCGCCGAGGTCGAGGTGATCGAGTTCCTGCCGCGTATACTGCCTGGCATGGATGACGAGATCGCCAAGAAATTCATGGCCATTGCAAAGAAGCAGGGGCTGAAATTCCGAATGAAGACGGCAGTGAAGGAAGCAAATGCCGGCAAGACAGGTGTCACCTTGACGGTGGCGCCGGCGGATGGTGGCGACACCGAGACAATCAAGGCCGATGTGGCGCTTGTCGCCGTCGGGCGGCACCCGGCAACCGATGGTCTCGGCCTTGAGGAGGCCGGCGTGGCGATGACCGGGCGTGGCAGGATCAAGGTCGATTCGCGGTTCGAGACGTCGGTTGAGGACATCTATGCCATTGGTGATGTGATTGACGGGCCGATGCTGGCCCATAAGGCCGAGGAGGATGGCGTTGCCGCGGTCGAAATGATGGCCGGCCATGCCGGGCATGTCGATTACGATCTTG
>CAJWDO010000237.1 GCA_913031555.1 uncultured Alphaproteobacteria bacterium
TCTCGGCAGGCAGCCAGCCTGACATCAGATGCGCGCTGTCACGAAGTATAGGGGTGATCACGGCGTCGGTCACCATGTCGGGAAGCTTGCTTTCACCATTGGCCACGACAACCGCGCCAGCATAGATGATCAGGACGATGAAAAAGCCTCGGATCAGACCAAACAGAAAGCCAAGCCAGCGATCAAGGCCGCCAAGACCCGCCTTGCTGAGACCCGGCGACACCAACGAGGAGAAGGCGAACCACAGCACGACGACAATCACGAAGGGCACGCCCCAGGCCAATGCCGCGCTGATCCCCTCGATCCTGATCAGGTCGGTCAGCACCGGTTCCAGATAGGGGGCGCTGAACTTGGCTGCAATGAAGGAGATTGGCCATCCCGCAAGACCGAAAAGTTCGCGTGTCATGCCACGAAGCGTTGCCAGTCCGCCCGATATCAGCAGCAGGATCAGGGCACCATAATCAATAAGGGTGAGGGCGGACAGCTCGATGCTCATGACGTTCGCACTCCGCGATGATATGTGCCGATCATGTTACACCGCCCATGATTTCAATCAACTCGGCAAGTGTCGCCGGCTGCGCCAGTGACAGACCCTGTGGCGCGCCGAGTTTCTTGCGCGGGCGCGGCATCACTGCCATGTCAAATCCAAGCTTCGCTGCTTCCTTCAGCCTTGCGTCCGCCTGCGCCACTTGTCGTAGTTCCGCAGACAGCGCCACTTCACCGAAGAACACGCTTCGCGGCGGTGCCGGTCTGCCGCTGACCGATGACAGCAGCGCCGCCGCCACGGCAAGATCAGCCGCTGTTTCCGAGACCTTGAAACCACCGGCGACATTCAGGAAGATATCGCGTCCCGACAATGGTACCCCGCAGCGCGCCTCCAGCACTGCCGTCAGCATGGCAAGGCGGCTGCTGTCCCACCCGACGACGTTGCGCCGCGGCGAGGCAAGGGTGGATGGGGCGACCAGTGCCTCGATCTCGACCAGCACCGGGCGACTTCCTTCGATGCCGGCGAACACAACCGCGCCGGTAACCTCGTCACGCCGGTCGGCAAGGAAAAGCTCGGACGGGTTCTGCACCTCGGCAAGCCCAGTCTCGACCATTTCAAAGACGCCGATCTCATCGGTGGCACCAAACCTGTTTTTCACGCCGCGCAGGATCCGGAAATGGTGCGATCTGTCGCCCTCGAAATACAGGACGGTGTCGACCATATGCTCCAGCACCCGCGGGCCGGCAATGGCACCGTCCTTGGTCACATGGCCGACGACAAGCAACGCCACATCATGCGCCTTGGCGGCGCGGATCAATTCCTGCGCGGCGGCGCGGACCTGACTGACCGTCCCGGGCGCCGAATCAAGTGTCGGCAGGAACATCGTCTGGATGGAATCAATGACGATGATATCCGGGCCATCCTTGCCGCCGATAGAGGCCGCGATATCAGCGGCGTTCGTCGTTGTTGCCAGTTCGACATCGGCATTGCCAAGGCCAAGTCGCCGTGCGCGCATCCGCACCTGTTCGGCCGATTCCTCGCCCGAGACATAGGCGGCGCTGAAGCCGGCGCCGGCAAGTCGGCAGACAAGCTGCAACAGCAGGGTCGATTTGCCAATCCCGGGATCACCGCCGATCAAGGTTGCCGAACCCTTCACCAGCCCGCCTCCTGCAACGCGGTCGAACTCGTCCATGCCGGTCTGCATGCGTGGCGGCGGTGTTATATTGGCCGGGGTGGCCAGCGGTTGCATGTCGACACGCCGCCCGGTGGCCTTCTTGCCGGGGCCGGAGGGAACATCAACGCGTTCTTCAACAAGCGTGTTCCAGGCCCCGCAATGATCACAGCGCCCGGACCATTTCCGATGGCCGCCGCCGCATTGCTGGCATACATAGCTGACGGACGCCTTTGCCATCAGCCGCGTCGCGCCTCGGCCTGCGCCGCCAGTGTCAGCGGACCATCGGCAAGGCCGTGAACAAACTGATGCACCTCTTCAACGCCGCTGGTATCCATCTCGCTGGCCGGTCCGGACCAGATGATCACGCCGTTATGCACCATCGCCACCTTGTCGGCGATCCGCCTGACCGAGGCCATGTCATGGCTGATTGTCACCGCGGTCGCGCCAAGCCTGTTCACCGAATCGATGATCAGTCTGTCGATCACACCACCGGTAATCGGGTCGAGCCCGGATGTCGGTTCGTCAAACAGCAGGATTTCAGGCTTGTCGGCGATGGCACGCGCCAGCGCGACACGCTTTTGCATGCCGCCGGACAATTCAGCCGGATACTGATCGATAACATGCGCCGCCAGGCCAAGCTGGGTGATTGTTTCTGCCGCCGCGTCGCGGGCCTGCTGACGCGTCATGGTCTGGCGCTGGCGCAGTCTGAAGGTGACATTCTGCCAGATCGGCAGTGAATCAAACAGTGCGCCGAACTGGAATGTCATGCCAAAGCGCTGGCGCATGCTTTCCATCTGCCGACGGCCGGCATTAATCATTTCCTCGCCATCAACCCTGATCGACCCGCCATCGGCGCGCAGCAGGCCAAGCAGGCATTTCAGCGTCACCGACTTGCCACATCCCGACGTGCCGATGATGGCCAGTGATTCCTCGGCCGCCACCTCAAGATCGATGCCGCGGAGAACCTGCTTGTCACCGAAGGATTTTGTCATGCCTTCAAGGACGATCTTCGGCGGGGCGTCTTTGCGTTGATCTGTCATCTGTGCATCACCCGAAGAACAGCGCGGTGACGATGTAGTTGGCGATCAGGATCAGGATCGACGCCGACACCACCGCGTTCGTCGTTGCCCGACCGACGCCCTCGGCGCCGCGACCCGAATGATAGCCGTGATAGCAGCCCATCAGCGCGATCAGAAACCCGAAAACGGCGGCCTTCACAAGTCCCAGCGTGACGTCGGAAATTTCGAGATATTCCAGTGTCCGGCTGAGATAGATTGATGG
>CAJWDO010000238.1 GCA_913031555.1 uncultured Alphaproteobacteria bacterium
CATCATAAGGCGCCCAGCCTTGTAAGCCACCGCCACCCGATGTACGGTCTGCGCGCAGTCACCGTTGGCATCAATCGTTGGATATCATTCGGTGAACATTGGTCAGGGGACATCATCAACGGGTCATGACTGGACTTGCGGATAACATGAAGGAGGCGTTGCGCCGGCTCGACATCGACAACCAGCCCGGTTTCGTGATCGCCGCGCTGTATAAATTTGTCGACCTTCCCGATTACCGCGAACTGCAGCCGCGCCTGCAGACCCTGTGCGACGCGCATGATATTCATGGCACGCTGCTGCTGGCCGAAGAGGGCATCAACGGCACCGTCTGTGGCACGGACCATGGCATAGCGACGTTCCTTGACTGGGTCGAGACGGATGGGCGGTTTGGCGGTCTGTCATTGAAATTTTCCGCTTCGCCGGAACAGGCCTTCCTGCGCATGAAGGTACGGCTGAAGCGCGAGATCGTGACCATGGGACGCCCGGAAATCAGACCGGCGCAGGCCACCGGCACCTATGTCGAACCAGCCGAATGGAACGCGCTGATCGATGACCCGGATGTGATGGTGATCGACACCCGCAACCGCTATGAAACGGCAATCGGCAGCTTTGCCGGCGCAGTGGACCCGGAGACCGACAGTTTCCGCGACTTTCCTGGCTGGGCCGAAAGCCTGGCGTCCGGCGCAGGTGAACGCCCGAAGAAGCTTGCCATGTTCTGCACCGGCGGCATCCGCTGCGAGAAGGCAAGCGCCCTTATGCAGGATTTCGGGTTCGAGGAAGTCTACCATCTGAAGGGCGGCATTCTTCGCTATCTGGAAGACGTTCCCCGCGAGGACAGCCGCTGGCAGGGTGAATGCTTCGTCTTTGACAACAGGGTCGCGGTTGATCACGACCTGAAACCGGGACGCCATGCGATGTGCCATGCCTGCCGCATGCCGCTGGCACCCGAAGACCTTGAACATGAGGATTACGCACCAGGCGTCAGTTGCCACCATTGCCACGGCGCTACCGATGACGAGCGGCGGCAGCGCTTTGCCGAACGGCAGCGGCAGATCGGCCTCGCCCGCGAGCGCGGCGCGGCGCATCTTGGCACCGCCGCAAGGCGCGAGATGGAAGATCGGCGCGAAGATCAGCAGGAAGACTAAAGCGCGTCGCGCCCGTGCGGGCTGTCATGGTCAAGCTGCGGACCGACAGGAACGATCCCGGTCGGGTTGATCGTCGGATGGCTGCCATAATAATGCTGCTTGATATGCGACATGACCACGGTATCGGCGATGCCCGGCATCTGGTACAGCTCGCGAAGATAGCCTGACAGCGCCGGATAGTCGGCGATTCGCCTGATATTGCATTTGAAATGACCGACATAGACCGGGTCGAACCTGACCAGAGTCGGAAAGAACCGCCAGTCAGCCTCGGTCAATCTGTCACCCATCAGATAGCGCCGGTCCGACAGCCGCGAGTCCATCCGGTCAAGCGCATCGAACAGGCGCATCACCGAATCCTCATAGGCGGCGGCAGTCGTCGCAAAGCCGGTGCGATAGACACCATCATTGATGTTCTCGTAAATGTCCTCGTTGACCGCCTCGATCTCGGCGCGCTGCGTTTCCGGCCAGTAATCATCCTGATTGCCGGTAATGGCGTCAAAGGCGCTGTTGAACATCCGGATGATTTCGGAGGATTCATTCGAGACGATTCGATCACGCTTGCGATCCCACAACACCGGAACGGTGACGCGGCCGGAGGCATGCGGCTGGACGCGTGTATAGATCTGATGCAGGAAATCACAGCCGAACAGATCATCACCGGCGGCGCCATCGGCACCATGCGTGAAGCTCCAGCCATTCTCGAGCATCAGCGGATGCACGACCGACACCGAAATATGGTCGGCCAGGTCTTTCAACAGGCGGAAAATCAATGTCCGATGCGCCCAGGGGCAGGCATGCGATACATAGAGATGATAGCGTCCGCTCTCGGCCTCGAACCCGCCCTCGCCAGACGGGCCGGCACCGCCATCGGCGGTGATCCAGTTACGATGGCGCGCATCCTCGCGGACGAAATGGCCACCTGAGCGGCTGGTGTCATGCCAGGTTGTAGACCATTGGCCGTCGACCAGGAGTCCCATCGCGGCCGCCGTCTCAGACCTGCGCGTCGGCGCGGATGACGTCGATATTGGCCCGGTAGCCGGCCTCACCGTCACCCTTGAAGATGGCCGAGCCGGCGACAAGCGCCCGCGCCCCGGCCGCCGTGACAAGGCTGGTTGTCTCGGGTGTGATTCCGCCATCGACCTCGATCACGATGTCGCGGCCAGCGGTCATCTCACGGACGGTGGCGATCTTGTCGAGCATGCCGGTAATGAAGGACTGCCCACCAAAGCCGGGATTGACCGTCATCACAAGGATCAGATCGAGCCGGTCAAGGACATGGCGCAGCACATCGGCAGGTGTATGCGGGTTCAGCGACACACCGGCCCGACATCCAAGATCGCGGATGCGCGCCAATGTCCGGTCAAGATGCGGACAAGCCTCGAAATGGACGGTGATAATCTCGGCACCGGCATCTGCATAGGCATCCAGAAGCGTATCGGGATTCGCCACCATCAGATGCACATCGAAGGTCTTGTCGGTGACCGCGCGAAGCGCCTTGATAATCGGCGCCCCAAAGGTCAGGTTCGGCACGAAGTGCCCGTCCATGACGTCGAGATGGATCCAGTCGGCACCCGCCCGGTCGACAGCCACCACCTCGTCGCCAAGGCGGCAGAAATCCGAGGCTAGCATGGAAGGTGCAATGATGATGCCGTCGCCCAAGACAGTCTCCCGGCAGTGCGATGTTCACAATGAATGTTGTCATAGCCGCGTGACCGCAAAAACTCAACTGAAAGGAAACAGCTCGGCCTGGCTGGATGGCGGTCAC
>CAJWDO010000239.1 GCA_913031555.1 uncultured Alphaproteobacteria bacterium
CAACCGCCCGATTACAAATCGGGTGCTCTACCAATTGAGCCACACCAGCACTGCGGTGGTTTTTACCAGAAACGCGTCATTCGTCAATAGACGGCGCGAGCGCAACGGCACCACCTCGCATCGCGGCGATTCGAAAGGTGCCGATCCCCATGCCGATCCCCATGCCGATCCCCATGCCGATCCTTGTTCCAAACCTCACAACTGGCTTCGCATAAAGGATCATACTCCCACGGGGCCATAATCACGGGGCCATACTTACTGTATGGCGCGGGGTTTGCGCGTCTCGGGCGCGAAATTCGTGTCGCGGACGATGCCGGCAAACTGCAGCGCAAGGTCTGGCGCGCCCTCCCGTATATAGAGGAAGATGCCAAAATCCGGCAGCGGTGGCAGGCCGGAATCCTCCGGTACGGGAACGCGGTCCCGGTCGCGATCAAGGACAAAGGACATGTTGCTCTCTATGGCCAGTCCGGCTCTGACAAAGGCCTCAAGGTCACGCCAGTGATTGGCCTCATACGGGCTTTCACACTGAATCCCGGCGCGCTCTGGCGCGGCCAGCATCACCGGCAGGAAAATGCAATCCACCTTCGCCGCCAGCGGCAGCGGGCGCTGTTTCCAGATCAGGCTGCCGCGCCCGACAGACCATTGCAGTGGCCCGCGATAGAGGCACTCGCCGGTGCCGGTATCAACAGGCTCGGTCGTCAATATGACGTCAAGCCGTCCTTCGTCGAACTGTTCGATCAGCTTGCGGGTGATCGATGATGTCAGGCTGATCCGCACGCGTGGAAAATCAGCTGCGAAATCCCGCATCACCGGGCTGACGAACGGAAGCACGAGATCCTCCGGCACGCCAAACCTCACCCGACCTTCAAAGGCGTGATGCGTCATCCGCTGCCAGGCCTCGTCATTCAGCGTCAGAATGCGCCGGCCATAGCCGAGAAGCTGTTCACCCTCGCGGGTCAGGCAAACGCCGCGGCCGGCTCGCTCGACAAGCTGCTGGTCGAGTGCCATCTCCAGCCGTTTCAACTGCATCGACACCGCCGACTGGGTGAGGTTCAGCCTCTCGGCGGCACGTGTCACACCGCCAAGTTCAGCCACCGTCACGAAAGAGCGAAGCGTCGCGATGTCAAGGTTCCGGATGGTGTTGCAGGGCATCACGCCTCCTTATCGGAATGATCATATTTCGTCATTGGACAGTCTGTGATGAATTAACCAAAATTGTAAATAAATCAGATGCCTAATAAGCATCACAACTGGCAATGGAAAGGATCACGGAATGTTATGGATGGTAAGAAAACGGCTGTCTTTTCACGCGACCCCGTCCTGTATCAACAAGGCCCATATCATCGGGGCCCATATCATCGGGGCCCATATCTTCGGGGCCTTTCGGGATGCCTGTCATCGGGTCGCATTCTGGTCCTGTCGGCCGCGCCTGGTACGGCTTTATGTCAACCACATGCTGGCGCTGCGCCGCTCGCGGGCCGATCTGGCCAAGCTCGATCCGCATCAGCGCGCCGATATCGGGGTGAGTGACGAGCAGATTACCGCAGAACTGCGAAAGCCGGTGCTCGGCGAGATATCTTCCTGGGCCCCGCTTGAGCTTCATGCGGCGGTGCGGGACTCGCGCCGACCATCATCACCACCGCCACGTCATGAACGCTCCTTCTACCGGGCTCGTGGCCGCGGCGACCTGCCGTCGCGCCACTGACGACACGGCTTATCGCAGGGCCGGCCTTTCATCCCTTGGCTGGTCCTGCCGCCAGACGGCGGCGCTATGGAGTGTTCACGGGGGAGTGTTTACCGGGATGGATTCACAAGGGATGGATTCACAAGGGATGGATTCACAAGGGATGGATTCGCAAGGGATGGATTACCAAGACGGGGTCCGCGTCGCGGCGTGAAGGGCGATGGCGGCGGCAATCGACACATTCAGGCTTTCCGACCGCGGCGAGATCTCGATCCGCACAAGATGATCGCAATGCCGCCTTGTAAGATGGCGTAGGCCCGCCCCTTCACCGCCCAGAACGATGCCAAGCCGGTCGATTGTGGCAAGGTCATGCACCACCATCTCCCCCTCGGCGGCAAGACCGGTGACGGTGACGCCGGCCTCCTGCATGCTTTCGATGGCACGGGCCAGATTAACCACTCTGATCATCGGCAGATGTTCCAGCGCGCCGGCGGCGGCACGCGCCAGAAGGCCTGATTCCTCCGGTGCGTGGCGATGCGTGGTGATCACGGCCTGCGCGCCAAGCGCCAGCCCGCTTCGCAGGATTGCGCCGACATTTCGCGGGTCGGACAGCTGGTCAAGGCACAGCAGGCGCAGCGGGCCGCTGGCATCGGCCAGAAATTCGCCAAGATCGGGTGCCTCCAGCGGCCAGACAGCCGCCAGCATGCCCTGATGCACGGCCTTGTCGCCATCGGTCGATGGCTGCACGGCGTCAAGGCGCCGACGCTCGGCCTCGGTGATGGTGGGAAGCTCACGCTGGCGCGCTGGTGGCAAAGCGGCAATCGCGTCCCGCAATTCCGCCGCCGCCTCGGCTGTGGCATGGATCGTGGCGACCCGCCGTTCGGGGTTCTCAAGCGCCGCCAGAACGGCATGCCGCCCCCACAGGAAATAGGCCCCGCCGGGCGGTTTCGGGCCGGCAATCCTCTGTGATGCGCCGCCACCAGCTTGCGGATGGTGGTGCGATGCGGTTTTCGGCCGCGGGCGTGTCTGTCGTTTTTTACCTCGATCAGGGGGCATTTGGTGACTTCTCTGTTGACAAACCGGCGCTGCTTTCCTAATCGCTTGGCGTCTGTTCCATGGTAGCGTTATCTCGTATCACGTAATCAGCACAGACGCATCAGGCAAACCGGTGAGGTGGCCGAGTGGTTAAAGGCAGCAGACTGTAAATCTGCCCGCGTAGC
>CAJWDO010000240.1 GCA_913031555.1 uncultured Alphaproteobacteria bacterium
CATCAGGGGAAGCAATCCGGAAATGGCCTTGAGAAGTGTGGATTTGCCCGTGCCGTTACCGCCAAGCAGCGTCACGATGCCGCCAGTCGGTACATTCATGTTGATACCACGCAGAATTTTCAGATTGCCGTAACCTGCGTGTACGTCCTTAACTTCGAGCACCGCTCCCCCCGCGCCAGATATGAAACCGAATCTGCCTCACCGTTCAGCAAATTTCGCCTCCGGGCAAATCACCCGGATAAACGAGACAGCCGTCAACAGCCCGAATCATAGTATGGCCCGTTGCCGGATTCGAAACTACAAATTTGATAGATTCCCATCATTTATCCACCGAAAGCGGTTTCTGTCATGCCCGCAACCCGGTCAGAATGCATTGTTCATACGCTCAACAATCATCTCCGTCATTGTCTCGGCCGGAACTTTCCACCATCTGTCGCGGGAAAAGATCTCAACCTCTACCGGACCAAGATATCCGGCAGCCTCGATCATCTGCCGCCAGTTCAGCAAAGCAATCTGCCCGTCGCCCGGCATTCCCCGGTCAAGTCGCAAGTCGCGCGTGTCGGCCAGCCAGTCGGACACATGGTAATTCAGAATGCGACTCCCGGCGCGCATCAGCTTTGCCCGCAGGTCATTCTCCCACCACAGGGCATAGGCGTCGATGGCAAGGCCGATGTCATGACCCTCGCCAAGCTGGTCGAGAATATCCAGCGCCTCACCAAGGCTGGATACGACTGAACGGAATCCGCACACCATCGGGTGCAACGGCTCGAAGGCTAGCTGCGCCCGGTACTGGCCGGCAAGGTTCGCCGCCGCGCCAAGCCGGTCAACAAGCTGTCCACGGGCGCGGTCGATGTCAGCCTCCACCAGCCCACCATTCGCCAGATCGTCGAAACCGCCGGTGATCATGACCAGTGTCCTGGCGCCGAACATATCGGCAAGCTCCAGCCTCTGCTGAAGCGCATCCTCGCCGGCAAAGAGACTGGCGACACAGAGCGATTCCGCCGTCATGCCGCTGTCCTCCCAGAGCCGCCACGCCTCGGCGATGCCGCACGCCTCGATCATCGGCGCCCACAGGGCGGTGCGGTGGATGCCGGCATCCCGAAGGACAGTCAGCGAGGCAGCAAAATCACATTGTCCCGACAGCGAGACCTGATGGATGCAAAGATCGTTGATATTGAGTTGGCGCGGCGCGGCTACCATGTGGCGCGACCGCCAGTGACGTCAAAGACTTGGCCAGTGGTAAAACTGCAGGCCGGCGAGGCGATGAAAGCCGCGACATTGGCGATCTCCTCAGGCGTGCACAGGCGACCCATCGGAATACGGCTTTTCTTGTCGGCGATGTATTCCGCGCTCATCCCGTCGAGAAGGTCGGTCATCGCCATTGACGGCGCGATACAGTTCACCGTGATCTCGGACGGCAGCAATTCACGGGCAAGCCCCTTGGCAAGACCGATCACACCGGCTTTTGCCGCGCCATAGGGAACGGCGCCCGGATTGCCTTCCTTGCCGGCAATCGACGAGATGATGATGATCCGGCCACGCTGGCGCGCCCGGAAATGATCAAGGCCTGCCTGTACGGTCAGGAAGACGCCGGTCAAATCGACCGACATCACCATCTGCCATTCGGCAAGCGAATAGTCCCATAACGGCTTTGTCGGTCCGTTCACGCCGGCATTCGCAACGATGCCGTCAATATCGCCAAGCGCAGCATGGCTGGCGGCGAATCCCGCCTTTGTCTGCGCCGGGTCGGTCACATCAACGGTCTGGCTGTCGGCGAAAACCGGATTATCCTGCATCGCGCCAGCATCAAGATCCCATCCTGACACCCGCGCCCCAAGGCTTTGGAACAACGTGCTGATGGCAAGGCCGATACCCTTTGCGGCACCGGTGACGATGAAAGTCTGACCGGCAATATCCATCGGTGTGTTCATGTGGCTGTCTCCTTCAGCAGTTGTTCCGGTCCGATATCAGCCGTTCGGCACCCACTGCAGAATATGGCTGGCGACGGCGACAAGGTCACCATCCTGATTGGTGACCTCGATGCCGGCCGTCGAACGGCGGCGTTCAATGTCGATCTCGTTAACGGTATAGGCAACCGTAACCGTATCGCCAAGAAAGACCGGCTTGAGGAACCTGACCTTGTCATAGCCGACTGAAACCGGGGTTTCCTCGGCCTCGCGGCTGTGCGCGATCATCTGTGTCGACACCGTCGACATAAAGCCGACAAGAAGCGCACCATGCGCCATCAGGCGGCCATAGGAGGATTTCTCCATATAGACCCGATTGACATGGTTCGGCGAAAAATCACCTGTGATGCCGGCAAACTGGTAGACATCGCTTTCCGAGACAGTCTTGGTGAAGCTCGTTGAATCGCCAATGTCGAGATAGAAATCCGTCATGTGCCCCTTCTCCTGTTACCGCTGGTCCTGTGCATTCCAATCCTGCTGAATCCCGTCCTGTTACAGGCTGATCCTCGCCCCGGTGTTTGCCGCGCGCGCCGCCGCCAGCGTGGCGTCAAGCGACCGGCTGCCATTCAACGCGTCGATGATCGGCTCCTCAAAGCCCCGCGCCACGGCGCACAGATGCTCGCACTGCGCGATATAGGCGTCGATAAAAGGTGTCTCGATCACCTCCGGTGTGATTTCGTGATGCCAGTTGCCAGCCTCCTCATCATGCCGCCACAGCACCAGGTTCGGAAATTCCAGAGCCCCCCGCGTGCCGAGAAACCGGATGGCGTTCATCCCCGTCTTCGGAAATTTCGCATTCTCCCCGAGCGCCATTTCCCAGGTCCAGGGTGACGGCGTACGGTCCGAAAGAAGGAAACTTCCCACAGCATGATTGGCGAATTTCAGACTG
>CAJWDO010000241.1 GCA_913031555.1 uncultured Alphaproteobacteria bacterium
TTCAAGAATCAGAAAATTCGGGATGCAGGCGGCAAGCTGGATATTTGCGGCGGCTACCACTGGCCCGCAATAGAGGTGCGGCGCCACCTGGACATAGCGCGCCTCCGCCATCGCGGCGATTTTCTTGCCCTCGAGAATGCCACCGGCCCGACCAAGGTCCGGCTGCAAGATTGCCGCCGCCCCGCATTCCAGAACACGGGCAAATTCAAATTTGGTACACAGCCTCTCGCCGGTTGCCACCGGGATCGAGGTGCCGGCGGCCACCTTTGCCATTTCTTCCGGCATGTCGGGGGGGCAGGGCTCCTCGAACCAGAGCGGGTCATACGCTTCGAGCCGCTGTGCGAGGCGCAGTGCGCCTGCTGCCGTGAACTGGCCATGCGTGCCGAACAGAAGATCGGCGCGGTCGCCAACGGCAGCGCGGATCTCGCGGCAGAACGTCTCACTTCGTGTTATCGCTTCGAGATCGGGCATGCGCCCGTCATAGACGGTATATTGCCCCGCCGGATCAAACTTGACGGCGGTGAATCCCTCGGCGACACGCGCTGCGGCGGCTGCGGCGCTGGCCAGAGGGTCGTTATAGAAATCTGCCGCTGTCTGATCCTCGTCAGGATACAGATAGGTATAGGTTCGCAGACGGTCATTCACCAGCCCGCCGAGAAGCGCATGGACAGGCCGGTCAACCGCCTTGCCGACGATGTCCCAGCAGGCCATTTCCAGACCGCTTACAACGCCCTGGACCGAAGCGTCCGGGCGATGGGTGAAACCGGACCCGTGCGCTTGCCGCCAGAAATGCTCGATCCTGTCGGGCGGCATGCCCTCAAGATATCTCTGGAATATGTCCTCTGCCATGCGGCAGACGACTTCCGGCGCAAAGCTGGCGGCATAGATCTCGCCAACGCCGGTGATTCCGCAGGCCGTGGTCAGCCGTACAAAGATGAAATACCGTCCACCAAAGCCGGGCGGCGGTGTGCCAACAATGAAGGTTTCCAGTGATTCGAGCCGCATCAACGCCTCCCATTGCTGGCGCGTGCGCCGCATCCGTTTCCGCTGATATATATCTGCCGCTATAGCCCACGCCCCTAATCGTGAAATCGCGCTGCGATCAGGGGCTGCCACGCCGCCGACATATCGGCAAACATGTCGCGAATGCTGGCATATCGCTGTGGCGACTGCAATCGCGCTTCATATCCAGACAGCATTTGATATGCAGAAAAAAGCTCATCTTCAGACAAATGAAAGCGTCACCCATGGTCACATCCCTTCTTGCTGTCGCGCGGCGGCACATCATTCTGTTCGGTGCCGCGAAATTCGGCGCCGGGCTGCTGGTCGGCTTTGCGCTTGGCGTCTATTTCCTGCCGATCCTGACAGCCGAGGACGGTCTTGACAGCAAGGCCCTGGCACAACTCGAGGCAAGCGCCGAGCGAAGCGGTACCTTCACTCGCGATCTGGCAGGCTCCGACGCCTTTCACTGGGGTGAAGGCGTCGTCCATGTCAGCC
Organism: uncultured Alphaproteobacteria bacterium; assembly: GCA_913031555.1. Classification (GTDB taxonomy): domain Bacteria; phylum Pseudomonadota; class Alphaproteobacteria; order Puniceispirillales; family Puniceispirillaceae; genus UBA8309. Next base: position 1,498 of record CAJWDO010000241.1, read on the forward strand.
GGCAGCGGGTCTGGCTTGACGGGCGGATCGCGCCTGGCCCGGACTACCGGCTCTATCAGACTCCGACATTTGTCGAGGATGAGGCCGCTTTTCTTGCCATCAGGGCGCCATCTTTCGATATAGGGTAGGTCAAAGCCTTTACCAATTTCGATCTTGCCGTTCCACCGGATGTCGAAGTTGGTGATTTTCCGGCGCTGCTGATATGATGCGAGGTGTTTGGTGAATTCATCACCGCGGCGCGACTTTCCTGATCCGCACCCCCGAACCCATACTGTTGAGACAGCAATGCCGAGGATTTCATGACCGTTTCGCTTGCCGGCCTGTCCATTCCGGCGCCCGACGCCATAACGCTGGATGATATCATCGCCATGTATGAGGCATTGCGCCCGCATATGCCGCCGGCTGTGCCACCTGCCGTGCCTGCGCGCGAGGTTTCATGTCTTGTCGACATCCTGCCGCATGTTGATGCTCTGATCCTCGACGGGTTCGGCGTGATCAATGTTGGACCAAGCCTGATTGACGGCATCGATGAGGTGCTGGACATGGCCGCGGCCCGCGACATCGCGGTGATGGTGCTGACGAATGGTGCCGGTCAGGGGGGCGATGCCACATGGGGCAAATATCGTGACTGGGGGCTGCCGATCAAACGCCCGCAGGTGGTGTCCAGCCGGGACGCGCTGGAGGCCGCGCTGCCGGATGTGGCGGCGGGGCGGATTGTTGCCGCGCTTGGCCCGGCGGCGCGTCCGCTTGGCGTTGCCAATGAACTTACCCTTGCCGGCGATGCGGATCTGTTTGAACGCGCACAGAGTTTTGCCTTTCTTGCCTCGGCTGACTGGGATGATTCGCTACAGGCGGCGCTGGAAGGTGCGCTGGCGAAGGGTGGGCGCGATCTTCTTGTTGGCAATCCTGATATCAGCGCCCCTTTGGGCGGGGTCTTCTCGGTTGAACCCGGCTATTGGGCGGTGCGGGCGATGCAGGCCACCGGCATCACGCCGCGCTGGTATGGCAAGCCGCACCGTGCTGCGTTCGATCTTGCCTTTGCCAGGCTGGAACAGGTCTATGGCCGAAAATTTGAGCGGAACCGGGTGGCGATGGTTGGCGATTCGCTTCACACCGACATTCTGGGCGCGCGCGCGGCCGGACTGCAGGCTGTGCTTCTGACAGACCATGGACTGTTCAGTGATGGAGGCGCGCATGATATGATCAGCGCCTGCGGAATCGTGCCGGACTGGATTGCCGCAACACTTCAGTGAGGCAGGAGACATCCCCATCATGCTGCATCGCCGCTTTCTTCTCGAAGGACTTGAATGCGCCTGCCAGATTGGCGCCTATG
>CAJWDO010000242.1 GCA_913031555.1 uncultured Alphaproteobacteria bacterium
GGCTGGCTGACAAAGGCGGATCTGGCGCGCATGACAGGGCTGTCGGCGCAGACGATGACGGTTATCGTCAAACGCCTTCTTGCCAGCGAATTGCTGCTCAGCGGTGACAAGGTGCGTGGGCGTGTCGGTCAGCCTTCGACACCCTTCGCGCTGAACCCGCTTGGCGCCGTATCGATTGGCATCAAAATCGGTCGGCGGTCGCTTGACCTCATCGCGATGGGGTTTGACGGCACGGTTCTGGCGCGGCGAACCGAACGTTTCGCCCTGCCTGATGCGGCGGCGACCCTGCGCCTGATTGATGACAATCTTCCCGGCCTGCTGGGCGATCTTCCAGCAGAACAGAGGACCCGCATTCTGGGGGCCGGCATAGCGATGCCGCGTACGCTTGCCGGATGGGAGAGCGAGCTCAACCTGCCGGCCGGGGCGCTTGATGACTGGAACGAGGTCGACATCGTCGCCGAGGTTGAAAGCCGGATCGGGGCCGCTACCTATCTCCTGCATGATGTGTCGGCGGCCTGTCTTGCCGAGCTTTGTTTCGGGCTTGGCAAAGGCATCCAGAATTTTCTCTATCTCTATGTTGGCAGTTTCGTGGGCGGCGGGCTGGTGCTCTCGAACCAGTTGCAGACAGGCGCGCGCGGCGCCGCCGCCGCCATCGGATCGCTGCCGACCGGTCTTTCCGGGGGGGCTTCAGGGACAGTCATGCCGCCTCAGTTGATCGAGAAGGCCTCGCTGACCGGGTTCGAGGCGCAGGTGCGCGCGGCCGGGCGCGAGGATCCGCATTCCTTCTATTATGGCGAGCAGGATGAGACGACCATCCGGGTTTTCACCGAATGGGCCGAGGAGGCGGCACAGAGCCTTGCCTTCGCCATCACCGCCACCGCCTCGATCCTCGATCTCGACGCCATCATCCTCGCGGGTGGCCTTCCCCATGACCGCACAGCCGATCTGCTGCGGATGACCGAGGCGGCACTTGCCGGCTATCACGCCAAGGGTCTTCACATGCCGCGCCTTCAACAGGCGGAGATCGGCATCACGGCAAGGGCTATCGGCAGCGCCTTTCTGCCGATCTACGCGAATTTCTCGCTTGATCGGGATTCGCAGCTGATCAACATATAATCTTGAGGCAACGTTCGGTTAACAGTCAGGTAATTGGCATGAGGCAGGAATGCACCCGCTATTGAGAAAAGAGGATGTCGAGGCCTATGCCCGTGACGGGGCGGTGCTGGTCCGCGGCCTGTTTGCCAACCATGTCGAAACCATCGCCGCCGGCATCCACTACAACATGGAACATCCCGGTCCCTATGCGGCAGAGAATCTGAAGCCCGGTGAGGGCGGCAGGTTCTTCGATGATTATTGCAACTGGACCCGCATTCCCGATTTCCAGGATGTTGTCGCCGACCCGGTCATCGGCGAGGTAGCGGCAGATTTGATGCGCGCCGATACCGTCCAGATGTTTCATGACCATGTGTTGGTCAAGGAACCGGGAACCGCCAAGGCCACACCATGGCATCAGGACAGCCCCTATTATTTTGTCGAGGGACAGCAGACAGTCAGCTTCTGGTGCCCTGTCGACCCTGTTGGCGAGGCGACGCTTCGCTGTGTCGCCGGATCGCATCGCTGGCCGCGGCCGGTTTTGCCGACCCGCTGGCTGTCCGAGGACACCTTCTATGCCGATGAAGCCGCCTGGATGCCGGTTCCCGATCCCGACGCTGAAGGTATGGAGATTCTCGAATGGCCGATGCAGCCCGGTGACGCGGTGGCCTTTGATTTCCGTGTTCTTCATGGCGCCCGCGGCAATCACAGCACAACCCGGCGACGAGCCTTCTCGCTACGTCTTGTCGGGGATGATGCGCGCTTTGTCGAACGTCCCGGCCGGACGTCGCCGCCCTTTCCGGGGCATGGCATGCGACCCGGTGAACGATTGCGCGACGACTGGTTCCCCACTATCTTTCAGCGTGGCATGACCATGAATGGTTGACCCGGCTCGGGAGTATGCAGGTGCGTAAACAGGTTGTTATCGTCGGGGCCGGCCCGTCAGGCCTGCTTCTTGGTCGTCTTCTCGATCTTGCCGGGATCGATAACATCGTCCTTGAACGCCAGTCCCAGGATTATGTGCTGGCGCGGATCCGGGCCGGCATCCTGGAACAGACAACGGTTGACCTGGTTCACCGTGCCGGCGCTGGCGACCGGCTCGCCGCCGAGGGCATCCCGCATCATGCCGTGCAGCTGGCGTTTGATTACAAGGCGGTATCGGTCGGGCTGTCCAAACATACCGATGGCAAGGTCGTCACCGCCTATGGCCAGACCGAGGTCACACGCGATCTGTGCGCGGTGCGCGATGCGTCGGGGAGCGAGACAATCTACGAGGCCGCGGATGTGGAGATCCATGATTTTGGCGGCACCAGCCCCTGGGTGAGTTATCTGAAGGATGGCGCGACGCACCGCATTGATTGTGATCTGATCGCTGGCTGCGACGGCTATCACGGTGTCTGCCGCAAATCGGTGCCCGCGCGCGCGATAACAACCTTTGAGAAACTCTACCCCTTTGGCTGGCTGGGGCTGTTGTCCGACACCCGACCGGTCGCGCAGGAGGTCGTCTACGCCAACACCGCGCGTGGCTTCGCGCTCTGTTCAATGCGGTCGATGACAAGATCGCGCTATTACATCCAGTGCGATGTCGATGACCGCGTCGAAAACTGGTCGGATGATGCGTTCTGGGATGAATTCCGCCGTCGTCTGCCGCCGGAAATGGCCGAGTCGCTGGAGACCGGCCCCTCGATCGAGAAAAGCATCGCGCCACTTC
>CAJWDO010000243.1 GCA_913031555.1 uncultured Alphaproteobacteria bacterium
CAGCCTTCTCGTCCTGCTGGCGCTGGTCGGCATGATGCTGATGATATCGGCCGATAATCTGATGGCGCTATACATGGGCATCGAGTTGCAGTCGCTGCCGCTCTATGTTGTGGCGGCGATGCGCACCAATTCGCTGCGTTCCTCCGAGGCGGGCCTGAAATATTTCCTCCTCGGGGCGCTGTCATCGGGGATGCTTCTCTATGGTGCCTCGCTTGTCTATGGCGTTGCCGGCACAACCGATTTCGCTGGCATTGCCGAGGCCATCACCGGCCGCGATCTGCCGACGGTTTTCATCATCGGCATGGTCTTCATGATCTCGGGACTTGCCTTCAAGGTATCGGCGGCGCCATTTCATATGTGGACGCCGGACGTATATGAGGGCTCGCCGACGCTGGTCACCGCACTTTTCGCCATCGCGCCGAAGGTGGCCGCGATCTCGTTGTTGGTGCGTCTGACCTACGGTGCCTTTGGCAGTGTCGCCGACCAGTGGCAACAGGTGATGATCGCGCTGTCGGTCGCTTCGATGGTGATCGGCGCGCTTGGTGCCATCATGCAGACCGATATAAAGCGTATGATGGCCTATTCATCGATCGCGCACATGGGTTACGCGCTTGCCGGTCTTGCGGCCGGAACCGTGGCCGGGGCGACCGGCGTGATGATCTACATGACAGGCTATGTCTTTATGGGGGCGGGCAGTTTCGCCATCATCCTTCTGATGCGCCGCGACGGCGCCGAAGCGACGCGGATCGTCGACCTGAAGGGGTTGTCGCGTACCCATCCGCTGCTGGCCGCGGGTCTGCTTGTGATGATGTTCTCGATGGCGGGCATTCCGCCACTGGCCGGATTCTTTGGCAAATGGTACGTCTTCCTCGCCGCTGTCGAGGCGGGTCTGGTTCCGCTGGCGGTGATTGGTGTCGTGATGTCGGTGATTGGTGCGTTCTATTACCTGCGGATCATCAAGCTGATGTATTTCGATGACACCGACTCCCCGCTTGATCCGAAGATTCCGATGGCCAACCGGGTTGTTCTGTGCGCCAGCCTTGCCGTGATCCTGCTGTTTTTCGCCGGTCTTGGTGGATTGCTGGCGGCGGCTGACAGCGCGGCGGTGGCGCTGATCGTGCTCGGTTGATCCGACTGGTGGTGAACCCGTCGCCATTCTCCCTGTCATTGACAAGCGTTGATGTCGCGTCATCTTCGTCCGATCTTGCCTGGCAGGCAGCCGCCGATGGGGCCGCTGCCGGCGCCGCCTTTCTTGTCGGGGAACAGACGGCGGGACGCGGGCGGCGCGGCGCGGCCTGGTCGTCGGCACGCGGCGGCATGTATTTTTCGATATTGCTTCGTCCTTCAATCCCCGCTGACGCCCTTTTCGGCCTGTCTTTCGTTGCCGCGCTGGCCATCTGTGATGAACTCACGGCCCTGCTTCCCGGACAGCAGGTAAGTCTGAAATGGCCGAATGATGTACTGGCGGGGGGCGGGAAGATCTGCGGTATTCTGCTTGAGGTGCGCGGCGATGCTGTGGTGATTGGCACCGGTGTGAATATTGCGCCTGTGGCACCTGTTACCGGCGCGCGCCTGCCGACGACCTCGGTTCAGGCGCTTGGGGGGTATGACGTCACGCCGGCGGATCTGGCAGAAAGCTACGGGCACAACCTGTTGGCGCGGGTTGATCATTACGCGCAGGCCGGTTTCGGGCCAGTGAGGCTGGAATGGCTTCGCCACTGCGCCCATATAGATCATAGAATGCGGGTATCGACCGGCGCCGAGGTCATTGCAGGACTGTTTGTGGATCTTGATGCTGACGGCGCTCTTGTCCTGCGCGATGATGCCGGCCATGTCACCCGCATCACGACAGGCGATGTTGAATTGATGGGTAGAGGCTGAATGCTGCTTGCCATTGATGTTGGAAACACGAACCTTGTGTTGGCGCTTGGTGATGTTGAGGGCGGTGTCCGCGATGTGTGGCGGATCCGCACCGACGCCATTGCCGACGCCGTGACCTGCGGTGCCTTGATTCGCGACACGATGGGGACGGCTCTCGATCAGACCAGCGATGCGATCGTCGCCAGTGTCGTACCGGATGTTACGCCGCATGTGGTTGATGCGCTTGCCTCGGTGATCGGCACGCCGCCGCTGATCGTCGGTGCCCCTGGTATAGAACTGGGCATCGATGTGAATATCGACCGGCCCGAACAGGCCGGCGCGGACCGTCTGGTCAATGCCGTCGGCGCGAAGGCACATCATAGTCTTCCTGCCATCGTGCTGGATTTCGGCACCGCGACGACGCTTGATCTTGTCGGTGTGGACGGTGCCTATGAAGGGGGTATCATCGCCCCCGGCGTGGCGCTGTCGATTGACTCGCTGGAACGCGCGGCGGCGCAGTTGCCAAAGCTTGAGCTTCGCAGTTTCGAGGCCGATCTGCCGATCCTCGGGAAAAATACCATTGCGGCGATGGAATCCGGCGTCTTCTGGGGCTATGTAAGCATGATTGACGGACTCCTGTCGCGGCTTCGCGCTGTCCATGCCGCGCCGGGCGATGACATGCAGGCAATTATGACGGGTGGTCTTGCCAGTCTCTTTGCCAGGCACCTTGCCGGCCCGGTCATTGTCGATGTCGATCTGACCGTAAAGGGACTTTTTGAAATATTCGCGCGCAACCGATGATGGTGCGCAACCAAGGGAAACCGACAACAAATGTACAATAACTCCGACCTTCTTTTCGTTCCGCTTGGTGGATCCGGAGAAATTGGCATGAACGCCAATCTCTACCACTATGAAGGCAGGTGGCTGATGGTGGATC
>CAJWDO010000244.1 GCA_913031555.1 uncultured Alphaproteobacteria bacterium
CCGCCGATTGGCCGGATTTCATGCCGCGTGCACCCGGTGACCTTTCGGTGATAGGTTTGTCACGACAGAAAGGGAGCGTGTCATGTTTCTCGGCCTTGATCTTGGTACTTCGGCGGTAAAGGCACTCCTTGTCGATGAAAACGGCCACCCGGTCGCCAGCCAGTCCGCCCCCCTTGCCGTCAGCCGCCCGCATCAGGGCTGGTCTGAACAGGACCCCGAAGAGTGGTGGCAGTCGGCCACCCTGGCAGTGCGTAAGCTTGGACAGACGAACCCGCGCGAGATTGCCGCGGTTACAGCCATCGGCCTGTCGGGACAGATGCACGGGCTGACGGCGCTTGATTCGGCGATGCGGCCGCTACGACCGGCCATTCTGTGGAATGATACACGCTCGGCACCGCAGGCGACCCGCCTCGACCGGTCGCATCCGGAATTTCGCACGACAGGTGGCAACGCGGTGATGCCGGGATTCACCGCGCCAAAGGCCGTTTGGATGGCTGAGGCAGAAGCAGAGCTGTTCGCCGCCACGGCGATGGTTCTTCTTCCCAAGGATTACCTGCGCCTGCGGATGACCGGCGAGGCGGTATCCGAGATGTCGGACGCGGGCGGCACGCTGTGGCTTGATGTAGCCGCGCGCGACTGGTCGGACAGGCTTCTGGAATTGTGCGGCCTTAACCGCTCCAACATGCCACGCCTCGTCGAGGGCAGCGCCGTATCGGGTCGGCTTCGCGCCGAAATTGCACGCGAGTGGGGAATTGACGGCCTGCCGCTGGTTGCTGGTGGTGGCGGTGACAATGCGGCAGCGGCGGTTGGACTTGGCACCATTGCGCCGGGTGACAGCTTCCTGTCGCTTGGCACCTCCGGGGTGGTGTTCACGGTGACCGACGGTTTCGCCCCGGCGACCGAGAGCGGCGTTCACGCCCTCTGCCACGCGCTTCCGGATACCTGGCACCGGATGGGGGTGATCCTTGCGGCAAGCGACTGCATATCCTGGCTATGCGAGATCACCGGCACCGATGTCGAAACATTGATGCACGATCTCGCTGGCACCGACCTTGCCGGTGTGGACCTGATGTTTCATCCCTATCTGTCCGGCGAGCGCACCCCGCATAATGACGCCAACGCACGGGGCGGATTCTTTGGCCTTGCGCGGGATCACGGGCGGGGCGAGATGACACGTGCGGTGTTGCAGGGGGTGGCCTTTGCGATTGCCGATGCCACCAACGTTCTGCGGCAAGCAGGTGCCGCGCCGACCGGATTGCTGGCAACCGGCGGCGGTGCGAAGAACGAAACCTGGCTGACCTATATCGCGGCGGTGACCGGCATTCCGGTCAATCTGCCGGCTGATGGCGATTTCGGCGCGGCGCTTGGCGCGGCGCGGCTTGCCATGATCGCTGCTGGCGCCAGTGCGGGCGATGTCTGCCACGAACCTGCCATCCGGATGACGATCAACCCCGACCCGGTGTTGGCCGACCAGCTTGGCCCGGCGCATGCGCGTTGGCGGCAGATCTACCATCTGCTGCAGGGCTGAACGGGAAGTTAGATCTGAAATCCGACAGTGACCTTGGCCGGCTCCAGCGGCTGACGGCGGCCAGCCCGCGGATCTGCCTTGCTTGCGGGACAATAACTATGCAGGCGAGTGCCCGGCACAGTGAGCGCAGCCTGCAAGAAATGACAGGACCGCCTTTCGCATGTCCGGTGTTTCCTGATGGCCGGCCTTCATATCGCGGATGATGGTCAGCTTGTCGGGATGATCCCTGTAGACATTCGCCAGCGTCGCGATCGCTTGGGAATAGGCACCTTCAGGAGTCAACGGGTCGGCGCCGCCCGTCGCCACCAATTGGTGCCGCGGGGCCACCAGAGCGGCGATGGAGCTCATTTCATAGTCCCGCAGCAACCCAGGGATCGTCATGTAGGGGCCATGAAGGTCATGCGCGCCATCCCCGATCAGCGGCGCGATGTCGGCGAAGACACAAAGATGCGCCGTCGCCGCAATGTCGTCGCGCAGGGCGGCAACCAGATAGGCCAAGGTCCCCCCCATGGAAATTCCCAATGTCGCGATGAGTGACGGCCGCACAGCATCGATAAGAACATCCAGCGCCAGCAACTGGTCATTCACCATCTGGCCCAGCAAGGTCTGTCCGTGCCAGTGCGCGGACTTGGCAAGCGCGGATTCACTTCCCTGCAACTGGCGCGCACCGAAGCCCGGCATATCAGCGCAAAACACTGTCCAGCCTGCGCGCGCGATCACCTTGGCCAGCGGCGGGTCCTGCAACGCCGGCCTGCCTTCCAGAATTTCAGATTTCCCGATCCCATAGGCGTTTCCATGGGCATGACAGTATAAAAGCGCGGGGGCCTTAGGACTGGCGTCGACAGGCGCCAGCGACACCGCCGGTATCTGCGCTGGTCCACATTGAAAATGCTGAATTCGCAGATCGCCTTCGATATGTTCCGCCTCCACGACATAGCTACGGGCATCGTGGCTATCGAGGCCAAGAAGGCGCTGCAATTCCGATCTCGAAAGGGATTTCATTGTGCCAATCCGCAATCTGATATACTAATATTCTAGCATACAACGCGGGGGAAAAGGTGCAACAGACACGATGATGGTTTGGGTCACATCACAGGGTTCATCTAAGCAATGCCTGTCAAGCCGCCGCGACCCATGTTGTGGCGGCCCAGCATCACGGCGCCGCGTCATGGCCGGCCTGACAGAGTTGGCGGCATGAATGTGAATATTGTGGAAGTCGCGCTCGACCTGACAAGGCCCATTACCCCGCAGCTT
>CAJWDO010000245.1 GCA_913031555.1 uncultured Alphaproteobacteria bacterium
GCTGGCGCACAGGGCTTTCACAAGGTGCAGCGCGGCTATATGCCATCCACCACCTATTCGGCCCACTGGGTGGCGCATGACGGCTTTCGTGCTGCGATTGAACGCTTCCTTGAGGCCGAGCGTCGCGGCATCGATGAAGAGAAGAACGACATTACGCTGGCAGCCAGCCCGTTCAAAAAGGGCTGAACCGTAACCGGATCCCAGACAAGTGAAAATGTCTGCGCGACCTGCGCCCGCCTGGTTCAGGGATCACCGGACATCAAAAAGACCGGCGTGCCGTCACCCTTCTTCACCTCCCACGGTTCCCACAACAACGCGCCATTATGGCTTTCAGCCTCGACCCCGGCATCGCTCAGCGCACTCTTCAGCGCGGTGTCGCGCGCGATCCGCCAGGACTCATAGCTTCGGTTCCAGAACACCGCGCTGGCACCGGTCTCGCGGGCCAAAGCCGGCAGCAACGACAGCGCGTCGCCTGCCGCCACATAAAGCGTGCCATCAAGCGACTCCTTCAACGCGATGAGCGAATGATGCAGCCACCAGCGACTGGCCGCACCCATCCTGTCATCGCCGGCCGTCACATCATCGAGAATATATACTGGCAGCACGTCGCCGCGCGCCGCGGCGGCGGACAGCGCAGGGTTGTCCGACAGGCGCAGGTCTTGGCGAAACCAGCAAATGGAAATCGGGCGCGACATTCGGCATCCTTTCGGCCACGCGCAGCGGGGCGAGTCAGTGCAAACGGCTCCCCCTCCTTTGCAGAGATACAGTGGCCGGGCAGCAACGTCCGGCACGATGTTAGATCGCGTCACAGGAGGCTGCTTTCAAGCCCCAGTCAGGTGTAAAGGCGGATAAATCAGGTCGCTCAGAAAAATGCGAAACAGCGTGTCTCGATGCTTTGCCGCGGGGCCGCATCCGGCTCTGATGTCGGGTCGGTGAAGGCGGTGTGGATGGTAAACCGGTTTCGCCCGTCAGTGGCCGAATCATAAGTTTTGATCAGCGCCGCCTCATCCATCTCCATATCCGGGAAGTAGACCCATTCATGCGCCGGGTTGTATCGCGCCATTTGAATCTGTCCAATGCGATCTTTCGCCTCGCGTGTGACCTCGACAAGGTCACCGGCGGCAAGGGTGCGGCTGTCACAAAAGGCCAGCGGGTTGGTCTCGACGCGGCCGGCGATGGACCGCCAGATATTGATGATCGCGAAACGACCGGCCAGCAGCGTTTCGGCTTCGTTCGGCAGAATATCGCGAAGGCGCCGTTCCGCCGACCAGGGTGTGTAGTCATTATGGATCACCGATGACGGCTCTCGCATGACCTGCCGGCGGCGAAGCGTGTCGCTGGCGGCGCGACGTGTATGGTCGAAAATCTCGACCCGGCGCGCGCCTGTAATCGTCTCGACAAGCGACTTTGCCTCGGCCTCATAGACCGCCGCCAGGGCGGCATCATCTTGAAAATCCGTCATCGCGCTGGTATGCGGCACCAGCATGAACCCGGCACCATCAAGATCGAAGGTGCGCCCCCTGCCATCATGGATCACCACCTCACGCATGTCATAGTGACCATCATGATCGGCGGCACCGCCACCAGCCTGCGAGGCGTGATAGACGGCATCCCCGTCATCATCCGTCGCCAGATATTGCACTGTGGCATGGATCGGCTGTGGGTTTGACATCATCCGTTCCTCCCCGGTCGGTGGTGGTTGGGTAACGGCCACAGCAATCGCGCACAGGTATCGCCGACAGGTATTAATCAAAACAGGCCGGCCAAGGGACGGATATCAGCGGCGGTCGGTCACGGCCATTCGTGTCTCAAGCCACCTTACCCCGCCCGAAACAATGAGGATAAGCACAAGATATTCGATCACAAGAACGGTATAGATTTCAAGTGGACGGTATTCGGTGACGACAAGTTCATTGGCGCGCCTTGTCAGCTCCTGCATGCCGATCACCGATACAAGCGACGACATCTTCAGCATATAGACAAGTTGGTTGCCGAGCGCCGGCAGGATCCGCTTGATGGCCTGCGGCAGGATCACGAAACGCATCTTGTCGACATAGGACAGCGAGATCGAATGCGCCGCCTCATGCTGGCCACGGTCAATCGACTGGATTCCGGCGCGGAAAATCTCGGCCTGAAAGGCGCTGTCGGAAATCGCCAGCGCCAGCACACCTGCCCAGAAAACCGAGATCGAAATGTCGGCGACCTGCGGCAGGCCGTAATAGACCCAGAGAATCAGCACCAGAATCGGCACCGCGCGCACAAGTTCGACATAGACCCGGTTGATGACCCGCGGCGGGCGCTGGCGAGCCAGCCCCGGCAACGCGACCAGGAGGCCGAGAAGGACCGAGATCACGATCGCCGTCACCGACAGGGCGATGGTGTAATAGAGCCCATCGATTAGAAACCACAGGTTGCGCTGCCCGTTCGGCGTCGCCGGATTGACGACATACCATCCCCAGTTCCCCGAACAGCCGGCAAGCGCAAACAGGGTCAGCAACGGCCAGAATGAAAATATCCGCATGATGCCCCCCTAATTCCGCAGGATCTGCTGCAGGAAGGTTTTGCAGCGGTCGCTTTCAGGTTTCGAGAAAAAGCGTTTCGGCGGCGCCATCTCGACGATCCGGCCATGATCCATGAACACCATCTTGTCGGCGACATGGCTGGCAAAGCCCATCTCGTGTGTAACGACAATCATCGTCATGCCGGTGGCGGCAAGCTCCTCGATCACGTCCAGCACCTCGGCG
>CAJWDO010000246.1 GCA_913031555.1 uncultured Alphaproteobacteria bacterium
TGGCCAGCCATGAAGGCGACCATCTTGCCAAGATCAAGTCCCGAGCCACCGCCAAAGGCGATCACACCATCATGCCCACCGGCCCTGTAGGCTTCGATGCCGGCTGCGAGATTCACCTCATTCGGGTTCGGGTCGACCTCTGCAAACAGCGCATGTTCCAGCCCGGCCGCCGCCAGACAGTCCAGCGCCCGTGCGGTAATCGGCAGGCCGGCAAGCCCGCGGTCAGTGACCAACAACGGGCGGCTGATACCAACCTGCGCGCAAGCCTCGGCAAGTTCCGAAATTCGTCCGGCGCCAAAACGAATCGCCGTCGGATACGACCAGTTTCCAGTGAGGTTCATGATGTGACCTTCTTCAGATGATAGGATTTCGGCCGCGTCAGATTGTGGTAGCCAATGACCGACAACCCGCCGCCACGGCCGGTGTCCTTGACACCGGTCCAGCACAGCCCGGGGTCAAGATAATCGGCACGGTTCAGGAACACGGTGCCGGTCTCGACCCGGTTGCCAACAGCCTCGGCACGGTCCAGATCACCCGTCCACAGGCTGGCCGTCAGACCGTAATGGCTGTCATTCATCATCGCCACAGCCTCATCATCATCGCGCACCTTCATGATGCCGACCACCGGACCGAAGCTTTCCTCGCGCATCACCTCCATCGCATGGGTGACATTGGTCAGAACCTGCGGCGTCAGATAGGCGCCGTCATCATCCGCCACCATACGCGCGATATGCGCCACCGCGCCAGCGGCAACCGCATTGTCGATCTGGCGACGGACATACGCGGCAAAGCGTACATGTGCCATCGGCCCCATGGTGGTGTCGTTATCAAGCGGGTTGCCAAGCCGGTAGTCATTCACAGTCGCCACCGCGCGCTCGACAAAATCGTCATACAGGCTTTCATGAACATAGATCCGCTCGATCCCGCAGCAGCATTGTCCCGAATTATACATCGCCGCATCGACAAGGGTCGCCACCGCCGCATCAAGATCGGCGTCTTCCATCACATAGCCGGGATCCTTGCCGCCAAGTTCGGTCCCGACACCGGTGAATGTTCCCGCCGCCGCACGTTCCATGGCGCGTCCACCGCCAACCGACCCGGTGAAATTGATGAAATCAAACAACCCGTCACCAATCAGCCTGGCCGTTGTGTCGTGATCAAGGCACATATTCACAAACAGCGCTTCAGGCACGCCGGCACTGTGAAAAGCGGCGGCAAGACGTTCCCCGGCAAGCAGCGTCTGGGTGGCGTGTTTCAGCACCACCGCATTGCCGGCGATCAGCGCCGGTGCGATGGTGTTGATGGCTGTCATATAGGGGTAGTTCCATGGCGCGACGACAAACACCACCCCATGCGGCAGGCGCCGTATGAACCGCCTGAAGGTGGCGTCCTCACCAACCTCGATATCGGCCAGCGACGTGGCGGCAATCGATGCCATATGGCTGGCCCGTTCCTCGACCCCGCCAAATTCGCCACCATAGCGGACCGGGCGTCCCATCATGCGGGCAAGCTCGGGAACAATTTCGTCATTCGCTGCGCCAAGCGCCTCGACGCCAGCGGTCACCAGCGCGATCCGTTCATCGAGCGGGCGTGCCGCCCATTCGGTCTGCGCCGCGCGGGCGGCATTGATGGTGGTGGTTGCCACGGCGAAATCCATCGCCCGGCGAACGGCCATAACAGCCCCGTCGATGGGTGAAATACAGCTTATCTCTGTCATAGTCGGTTTTCCTTCCAGTCAGGCGCGCTCGAAGCCGCGCGCCACTTCGTAATCCGTGACAACCCGGTCGAATTCCTCGATCTCCCAGCTGGCCGCACGCCCGTAATGCCGCACAACAGCCTCGCCAAAGGCCTCGCGCAGCATTTTCGAGCGCATCATCGCGGCCCGCGCCTCGCAAAGCGTTGCCGGCAGCATTGCTTTACGCCCGCGATAGACATCGCCCTTGGTCGCAGGGGGAAGCTCAAGACCTTCCTCGATGCCAGACAGTCCAGCGGCAAGCTGTGCCGCCATCGCCAGATACGGGTTCAGATCAGACCCACCGATCCTGCATTCCACCCGTACACCGGGCGTACCATCACCACAGACGCGGAACCCGGCGGTGCGGTTATCAACCGACCAGATGATTCGCGTCGGCGCGAAGGTACCTTTTGAAAACCGCTTGTAGCTGTTGATATAGGGCGCCAGAAAATAGGTTGTCTCGCCAGCATATTTCAACAGCCCGGCAAGATATTGCCGCATGATTTTCGACATGCCGAGCGGGGCGTCCACATCATGGAAGGCAGGCGCACCGTCCTTCCACAGCGACTGGTGGATATGCGCCGCCGAACCAACCTTGTCATGATGCCATTTTGGCAGGAAAGAGACGGCACGGCCCTGCTGCCAGCCAATTTCCTTGGCCGCATGTTTGGCGATCGTGTGGTGGTCGGCGGTCAGCATCACTTCGGCATATTTGATGTTCAGTTCTTCCTGACCGGTCTCGGCCTCGCCTTTGGAATTCTCGACAGGAATGCCGGCGGACCGCAGATGATTGCGAAGCGGGCGCATGACATGCTCTTCCTTTGTCGTCTGCAGGATGTTGTAATCCTCGTTATAGGCGCTGATCGGGGCAAGATCGGTGAATCCCGACTTGCGGATTTCATCAAAA
>CAJWDO010000247.1 GCA_913031555.1 uncultured Alphaproteobacteria bacterium
TCATCCTTGGCGAATTCCTGCTCGAACCTGTCGAGAAGCATCTTGTCGGGGTTTTCATCTGCCATGAAGACCCGACCATCGGTATCAAGCTTCAGGTTGGGAATGCCGGCAAAAACGGCAAATGCCAGCGCCAGCGTGACAACGGCGCATTTGATCCGGTTGTTGACGATAATGGCGGCGAAACGGTCCATGAAACGGTCATCCTGCGACAAGTCAATTCTCCCTTGGGGGGGCAGTGTCCCACCGGTCTGTTACATTTGTGCGAAATGTCAGTCTTGATTGTCGCCGAGAAGGATTCCGTGTCATGCCACTTTTCGGCTCGAGCATTATTTGGTTAGACATACCCTCATCTTCAATCAATTATGCTGATTTTTTTGGCCCGAGACCATTTAGAGGGACCATTTCGGATAGAGGTTCGAGCCGCGCAACACCGGCCATTCAAAACTGGCTGTTTGCATCGGCGAGCGCGCGTCTTTAGGTTTGATTCGCCCAGCAGTAGTTAACGGAGATTTTATCATGCGTGATTCGGTTATCGTTTCCACCGCCCGCACCCCGATTGGCAAGGCCTATCGCGGGGCGTTCAATGACACCCAGGCACAGGCGCTGGCCTCGCATGCCGTTTCACATGCTGTCGAGCGTGCCGGTGTCGCGACTGATGAAGTTGAGGATGTGGTGCTTGGTGCCGCGCTTCAGCAGGGCTCGACGCATATGAACGTCGCTCGGCAAGCGCTGATCAGGGCCGGCCTGCCAACTTCGGTTCCGGGTATGACGGTGGACAGGCAATGTTCATCCGGTCTGATGGCGCTGTCGATCATTGCCAATCAGGTGCGGAATGGCGAGATTGAAATCGGCGTCGCCGGCGGGGTGGAATCGGTCTCGCTGGTGCAGACCCCGAAGATGAATGTTGACCGGCTGGTCGATCCGGTGATCGAGGCGAGCCGGCCCGATATCTACATGACAATGCTGGAAACTGCCGAGATCGTGGCGGCGCGCTATGGCGTCTCGAGGCTGGCGCAGGATGAGTATGCGGTTGAATCGCATCGTCGCACCGCCGCCGCGCAGACAGAAGGACGCTTTGATGCCGAGATCGTGCCACTGTCCACGGTGATGAAGGTCAAGGATCGCGAAACCGGTGAGATCAGCGACCATGACGTCACGCTGGAAGCCGATGAGGGTGTCCGTCCCTCGACAAATCTGGAGGGTCTGCAGACCCTGCAGCCTGTCTTCAAGGATGGTCAGCAGATTGCGGAGGGCCAGTTCATCACCGCCGGCAATGCATCGCAATTGTCGGATGGTGCTTCGGCCATGGTGGTGATGGGCGCGGATGAGGCGCAGCGGCGGGGTCTGTCGCCGCTTGGGGCGTTGCGCGGCGTCGCCGTGGCCGGGTGCGATCCCGATGAGATGGGAATCGGCCCTGTTTTCGCCGTGCCAAAGCTTCTTGCCGCGCATGGTCTGACGGTCGGGGATATCGATCTGTGGGAATTGAACGAAGCCTTTGCCTCGCAGGTTCTCTATTGCCGCGACAGGCTTGGCATTGATCCGCATAAATACAATGTCTCTGGCGGGGCGATTGCTGTTGGCCACCCTTACGGCATGACCGGCGCGCGCCTTGCCGGGCATCTTCTGATCGAAGGTCATCGTCGCGGAGCAAGGCTTGGCGTTGTGTCGATGTGCATTGGCGGGGGCATGGGCGCCGCCGGATTGTTCGAGATATACTGACGCGCCGAATGCTGGCATAGTGAGGCCGGTCCATAGCTTGGGCGAGGCCGCATATGCCGCGAAACCTGCTTCTTGCCATCGGTGTCATTTTTGTCGGCATCCTGGCCTTCGACATGATGGGCATTCTTGTCCGCATGCTTGGCGGCAGCTATCCGGTTATGCAGATTTCCGCGCTTCGCAATTTTTTCGGCGTCATTCCGGCGCTGATACTGCTCTGGCACAGCAGACAGTTTTCGGCCTTGCCGCAGATCAACCGGCCGCGTTTCCATCTGATCAACCTTGTGCGTTCATCTGCAGTGGTGATGGCGCAGTTATGCTTCTACACGGCGCTGACGAAAATCGAATTCGCCACCGCCGGCGCGCTTGGCTTCAGCGGACCAATGTTCATCACCGCGCTGTCGGTGCCACTTCTCGGGCATCGGATCGGGATCTGGCGGTGGAGTGCGGTGTTCCTTGGATTCGCCGGCGTGGTTACCATCATGCAGCCCTTTCAGGACGGTTTTTCGCACTACATGGTGCTGCCGGTGATCGCCGCCTTCTGCTACGCGACCTCCAGTGTCCTTGTCAGGTTCTACCCGCCGGAGATTCCCTCGGCGGCGATCCAGTTTGGCCAGCAGACCGCGACCTGCGCGCTGGCGACGATTGTGGTGATCCTGTTTGTCGATCCCGTTCCCATCACCACTCTTGGCGATGCCGGCCTGTTCGTGATCATGGGGGCGCTTGGCGGCACCGGAGTTCTGAGCCTTGCCATTGCCTACAGGCTGGCCGATCCCAGCAGCGTATCGCCATTTGAATATTTCGGCATTCCGGTGTCATTTGCCCTTGGGTGGCTGTTCTTTGCCGAGGCCCCGTTTGATGATCTGTTTCCCGGTATTCTGTTTATCGTCGGGGCTG
>CAJWDO010000248.1 GCA_913031555.1 uncultured Alphaproteobacteria bacterium
CGATTCTTGATACGGTCATTATGTCAAATGCCGTGCATATGTATATCAGCCAGTCAGACAAGGGCGAGATGGTGCTTGGCGCAGGCGTCGACAAATATAATTCCTACGCCCAGCGCGGGTCATTCCCGGTGCCGGAACATATGATTTCGGCCGCGGTCGAGCTGTTTCCGGTGCTGTCGCGGCTTCGCATGCTGCGGCATTGGGGGGGCATCGTCGACACCTGCCCCGACGCCTCGCCAATCATCTCGAAGACCGATGTTGACGGTTTGTATTTCAACTGTGGATGGGGCACCGGCGGCTTCAAGGCCACACCGGGATCCGGCCATGTCTTCGCCGACCTGATCGCCAATGACCGGCCAAACAGCATCGCCGCGCCCTACACGCTGGACCGGTTCCAGACCGGGCTGCTGATCGACGAGCATGGCGCTGCCGGCGTGGCGCACTGACGCGGAGAGATTCATCATGCTGCTGATCACCTGTCCCCATTGTGGCCCGCGCGACGAAAGCGAGTTCAGCTGTGGTGGTGAGGCGCACATCGCGCGCCCACTGGCCGAAAACAGCCTGAGTGACGCCGAATTCGCGGATTACCTGTTCCTGCGCGACAACCCGAAGGGCCTGTTCCTGGAACGCTGGCGCCATGCCGCTGGCTGTCGCCGCTGGTTCAACATGGCGCGTGATACCGTCACCCATGAAATTGTTGAAATCTACGCGATAGGAAGCGGCCCTTCATCAAAGGCCGGCATGACCGCCCACGCCGCCAGCTGGCGGCGTGACACCGCCGCCGAGGCAGCGGCGAAACCACCACGCAAGGCCCGGGCGAAAAAGGATAAGGCGTCATGACGAAGAGCATCATGACCAAATCAGGCCTGTTCACCCGCGCCGCGCCGCAACAATTGCTGCGAAGCGCCACCGGCGGCCGCATTGACCGCGACACACCTGTCAGCTTCACCTTCGACGGACGGACCTATCAGGGCTATCAGGGCGATACGCTTGCCTCTGCCCTGCTGGCGAACAACGTCCATCTTGTCGGCAGATCGTTCAAATATCACCGGCCGCGCGGCATCCTCGCCGCCGGGTCGGAAGAACCGAACGCGCTTGTCCGGGTGGGGCGCGGCGCGCATGCCGAACCGAACCTTCGCGCCACACAGGTGGAAATCCATGACGGTCTGTATGCCGAAAGCCAGAATCGCTTTCCGTCGCTGAAATGCGATGTCGGCGCGGTCAATTCAGCGTTGCAATCTTTCTTCCCGGCCGGTTTCTACTACAAGACCTTCATGTGGCCAGCCTCCATGTGGATGACCTATGAGCATGTGATCCGCCGCGCCGCCGGCCTTGGCCGCGTCGCCGATGAGCATGACGATCCCGACCGGTATGAGCGTATCCACGCGCATTGTGATGTGCTGGTGGCCGGCGGCGGTGTTGCCGGTCTGATGGCGGCGTTGCAGGCGGCAAGAAGCGGCGCCCGCGTGATTCTGGCCGACGAGCAGAATGAATTTGGCGGCTGGCTTCTTGGCGAGGCCGACGTGACAATCAATGGCGGGGCGCCGGCAAGCTGGATCGCCGGGGTGATTGCCGAACTGGGTGCCATGGAAGACGTCACGCTGCTGCCGCGGACCACCGTGTTTGGCTACATGGACCACAATTTCCTGACGCTGACCGAATCTGTCACCGACCATATGGCCAACCCGCCAGCGCATCTACCGCGCCAGCGCCTGTGGAAGGTGCGGGCCGGGCAGACCGTCCTGGCGCAGGGTGCGCATGAACGCCCCCTTGTCTTTGCGGGCAATGATCTTCCTGGCGTGATGCTGTCCGGTGCCGTGCGGACCTATGTCACCCGCTATGGCGTCGTGCCCGGCAACCGTACCGTCGTCTTCACCAACAATGATGATGCCTATCGCACCGCACTGGCGCTGCATTACGCTGGCGCACATGTGCTGGTCGTCGATCTGCGGCGGGATCTTCGTGGCGAGCTGGTGAAATCCATCCGGGCTGCCGGGATCGAGGTTCTGAGTGGCCATGCCGTGACCATCGCCAGCGGTACACAGCATCTGGCCCGCGTCGAGATCGCGCCGGTCGGTGAGGGTGGCAGTGCCATTCTTGATGACCCGTTCCACATGGATTGCGACCTGCTGGCCATGTCGGGTGGCCTGTCGCCTGCCGTGCATCTGCATTCACAGGCGCGTGGCAAGCTTGGCTGGGATGAAAGGCTGCTCTGCTTCACACCGACGACAGTACATGAGGCAAGCTTCAATGCCGGGGCCGGCAATGGTGTGTTCGACACCGAAAAGGCCATCGCCGACGGTCTGAAGGCCGGCAGTGCGGCGGTGAAGGCCGCCGGCCTGACCGTCAGCAATACCGAGGCACCCGGCGTCGAGGCTCCAAACCAGAGCTGGCGCCCGCTTGCCGCCTGGAAAATCAGCAATGGCCATGGCCCCGGCCAGGGACCAAAGGCCTTTGTCGATTTCCAGAACGATGTCACAGCGTCGGATGTCAGCCTTGCCGCGCGTGAGGGCTACCAGTCGGTCGAGCATCTGAAACGCTACACCACCCTTGGCATGGCGACCGACCAGGGCAAGACATCGAACATCAACGGGCTGGCGAT
>CAJWDO010000249.1 GCA_913031555.1 uncultured Alphaproteobacteria bacterium
CATCAACCTCTTCCGGGAAAAAGACAAGATGCTGGATACGTGTTCCCGCCTCATGGAGCGTTCGGTAGAGTTTGATGTCTTCGGGGCCAGGCTGGCGGCCAGGTATCATTTCAAGCACACCGATGGAAATGCCGGGCGGCATTACATCATAGGCAAGCCTGCGCATCTGTTCAGGTGTGTATTGTCCGACAGCCTCGGTGGTGATCTGGAAATGCATCTCGGGAACAGTCGCGCCAAGCTCGGCAAGCGCCTCGTGATACATCCCGGCATCCAGCACATGACGCTGCTCGGCATCACGAACATGAAGGTGCATGGCCTGCGCCCCGGCCGCGGCACATGATCTTGCGGTCTCGACCGTTTCCGGGATCGTGACCGGGATCGCCGGATGGTCCGCCCTGGTGCGGCGGGCACCGTTCGGCGCCACCATCAATCGCGGCAACGCTTGTGGTTTGGAGAATTGCATCATCGCACCCTGAATTCTACACAGTCGTGAATTTCACGTAGCAAAGTAACAGGATGCCAGCATCGGTGAAAGCGAAGGCCATGTCCATGTCCATACTGGCTGCCGACCTGATGAGTGGGCGACCGGGCAAATGAACCGGTGGACTGACCGTCACCTGTTCCGGCTTTCCCGAATAGCGATATAGGTGACCGCGCCAAGAACCACCATCGCGCCGATGATTGTCGACATCACCGGAATTTCATCAAACAGCGTGATACCGAAAAGCACCACAAACAGAAGCTGGACATATTTGCCTGTCTGCGCCGCCCACATCGGGCCGCGGAAGGATTTCATCAATGTCACATGACCAAGCGTCGCCGACACCCCGATGGCCAGAATTCCGACCCAGTTCATCATCGATATCGGCTGCCAGACAAGCACCGCCGGTATCGCCGTTGCCACCGCAATGCCGACCGACAGCGCGATGATGATGACATTGTCATCGTGATGCTTTTTCAGGGATTTCGCGATCAGGTCCGACACGGCAAACAGCGGCGCGGTCAGCATGACGGCCAGCGTTCCAAGATTTACCTCGGCGAACCCGGGTTTGATGATCGCCATCGCGCCGGCAAAGGAAATGAGAATTGCCATGACCCGCCGCATCTTCAATCCCTCGCCAAAATAAATGGCGGCACCAATGGTGGCATAGACCGGGCCAAGATTGAGCAGCGCATTCACCTCGGCAAGCGGAATTCGCATGATACTGTAGAACCACAGCAGAACCGCCAGCGCGTGACACAACGCTCGCGCCACCAGCATCTTCCAGCTTGCCCCGACGGTGACGCCGTCAAGCGTGCCGACCACCAGCGGGATCAGCAGCAGGATGCCGACAATGTAGCGA
The DNA here is from genome assembly GCA_913031555.1 of uncultured Alphaproteobacteria bacterium. Lineage (GTDB taxonomy): Bacteria > Pseudomonadota > Alphaproteobacteria > Puniceispirillales > Puniceispirillaceae > UBA8309. Next base: position 1,344 of record CAJWDO010000249.1, read on the forward strand.
AGGAAGACAGTCTGCACCGGTGGCAGATCCGTCAGGAACAGCTTCACCGACACCATCACAAAGGCGAACAACAGACAGCTGAGCACCATCCAGGCCAGGGACCGACTGATTTCGGCGGCCTCGCCGCCAGCCCGGGACAGAATTCTCATTCAGACCGGCCTTCATCCCGGCGGCTTTCATCCCTTAAATTTTCATTCCAAAACAGGGGGCCACCACGAAACGCCGGAAATCCAACGCCAAAAATGCAAGCCGCGTCCGCCATGTCGGCAGAATCCACCACCCCTTCAGCCACCGCGGCACGACATTCGGCGACAAGCGGGGCCAGCAAATCAACCGCGATGCCGTCAAGTTCCGCTTCGGGATAGTCACCGCGCGGCCGGATGGCCTTCTTGTCATCCCATTCATAGAATCCAGAGCCGGTCTTGCGGCCCAACTTGCCTGCCTCGATCAAATCGGACAGCGCCGTTGCGGCGGTCTCGGACATCCCGATCACGCTGCCCGCGTCAAGGCACACATCGAGCCCGACCTGATCACACAGTTCAATCGGCCCCATCGGCATGCCGAACGCCACCAGAGCCTGATCCAACCTGTCAGGGTCCGCCCCGCCGCGCATCGCCTCGATGGCGCGGAACATGTAAGGCAAAAGCGCCCGATTAACCAGAAAACCTGGTGACGATTTGCAGCGGATAGGCTGTTTCTTCATCGCCCCGCAGGCCTGCATCCCCCTGGTGACAAAATCCTGCCGACTGACATCGGTATAGACAATCTCGACAAGTGGCAGAACCGGCACCGGGTTGAAGAAATGCATGCCGATCAGACGGCCCGGATCAGTCAGGACGCTGCCGATCTGCTCCAGCGGGATAGCCGACGTATTCGTCGCCATGATGGCGTCGGGTTTCATCACCGCCTCGGCGGCGGCAAAGACCTTCTGTTTTACCTCCAGACGCTCGGCCACCGCCTCGATCACCAGATCGGCCATGGCAAGCCCTGCGCCATCAGGATCAGCAACCAGACGGCTCAGCGTGTCCTTGACCAACTGCGGGTCTTTCAGCCGCCTTTCAAAAAGCACGTCGGCACACGCCACCGCGCCATCAATGGCGGCGGGATCAAGATCCTGCAACGTAACTGAGAACCCTGACATGGCGGCCACGGCAGCGATATCGCCA
>CAJWDO010000250.1 GCA_913031555.1 uncultured Alphaproteobacteria bacterium
GGGGACGGCTATGGCTTTGGGCAGTCATTTTTCACCCGCACCATATTCCCTCATTAAGGCATGGAGCTTTGCCCCACAGCCACCTTCAACGCTGGTGGATATTGGTCTGATTCTGCGGCATCCTGTCAACCAATTGCGTCATGCATTTGTCAGACACCGCCATGTTGATGATACGAATCGGCCGGAGGGGCCGCGTCTGGGCACAACCGCATTTACCGCGCGCCCCTTCACAATCGGCGCAAACACACCTACTTGCTCGGACAAGAGCATGATTCTCGGATGGCCAGTGCAAGGGGCGTGACCATGTCACATTATTTTATCACCGGGGCCAGTTCGGGCATTGGCGCCGCGCTTGCAAAAAAATGCCTTGCCGCCGGTAACAGCGTCACCGCAGTGGCGCGCCGCGCCGACAGGCTGGCCGCGCTCGGTGAGGGACATGACGGGTTTCACGCCGCCGCGTGTGACGTCACCGACGCCGCAGCGCTGGCAAAGTCGATCCGTAAGTCGATCGCAAAACTTGGCGGCATCGACTGCGCTATTCTCAATGCCGGCATGTATGAACCGCAGGACAGCACCGCCATCGACCCATCCATTTACGCGCGCCACATGGATGTGAATTATATGGGCGTAGTCAATGCCTTGCCTTCGATTGTTGATAATATGCTGGAATCCGGAAGGGGACAACTTGCCATTGTCTCGTCGGTCGCTGGCTGGCGCGGCTTGCCACGTGCCGCTGCCTATGGTCCGACCAAGGCGGCGCTGATCTCGCTGGCCGAATCGATGACCTTCGATCTTGCCCCGCGCGGCATCGATATCAAAGTCATCTGCCCGGGCTTCGTCGACACCGAATCAACAGCGGTGAATGACTATGAGATGCCGCACCTGATCAGCGCGGAGACGGCAGCTGACGAAATTCTTGCAGGGCTGAAAACAGACCGCTTCCTGATCAAATTCCCACGCAAATTCGCACGCAGCATGAACATGCTCCGTTGGCTTCCCGACAGGACCTATTTTCGCCTTGTCGGCGCGCGCACCGGCTTTCCGCAAAGATAGCCATGACGGGCACAGACGATATCATCAATCGCTATGCCGCAGCCTTCGCCGCTCTCGCGCCGGAGACGATGGATGACCTTCTGGCCACCGTCTCTGCGCAAGTACGTTTCACCGATCCGTTCAATGATGTGACCGGCCACGGGGCATTTCGAGCTATTTTCACGCATATGTTCGAGACCTGCGAGGCTCCGCGATTTCACATTCTCGACATCGCGCATGGCACACAGTCCGACAGCCGCCGCGCCTATCTACGCTGGCGCATGAGCGGACAATTGCGTAGCTGGCCGCATACCAGACTGGATTTCGAGGGCATGAGCGAGGTTGTTGTCGGGGATGATGGGCTGATCGCGGCACATATAGACCATTGGGACAGCGCCAGCCAATTGTTGGCGCGCCTGCCAGTGATCGGCGGGCTGCTGCGCCCGGTGCTGCGAATGTTCCGGGTCAGGACGGTCGGAAGGTAAGCAGAACCTCACCAAGGCGAAAGCCGGCTTTCGACACTGTGGCCCGGTTCACCAGAATATCGCCGGCCTGCAGGACCATCACATCGTCAAACCCGACAGTGACCTTGCGGCCATACATGGCGAGCCGGAATTTATAGCGCCAGCTGAGCATATTGGTTGTACAGAGGCCGCGCGCAACGCCGACAACATCGGCGCAGCGACCTTCATAGCGCCCTTCGCCAAGCGCCGTCACATCCCAGCGACGATGCTCGGTCTCACCATCATCATAGAGAAACGCCTCATCCAGCACGAAACCGCTATCCGTCTGTTGCCCCGTAACGGCCACTTCGAACTGGCGGCGGATGGTGCCAAACCGGTCAACAAAGACACCGTAGGCGACCAGCTGGCGTGCAAAATAACGTTCCGGCACAAATGACGGGATGGCAAGGTCTGCCGACATCATGACTCCTGGCGATGCATATAGAGAAGATGTTTGACGTCGATCATGCCGGCGCGAAACCCACCCTCGCAATACGACAGATACAACTCCCACATGCGTTTGAATCTGGTGTCGAAACGGCCGGTGGCGAGCTGTGGCCAGGCCTCCTGAAAACGTTCCCGCCATTCAGCAAGCGTGCGTGCATAGTCCAGACCGAAACCGATTTCATCAACGAGTTTCAGCCCCGCCTCGGCGACAGGCTGTTCCAGCTTCGGCATCGATGGCAGCATGCCACCAGGGAAGATGTAGCGCTGGATGAAGTCCGGCTCGCGCCGATACTCCTCAAACGCCTCGTCCTCAATGGTGATGGCCTGCAACACGGCGCGCCCACCCGATTTCAACAGCGATGAAACAGCGTTGAAGTAAGTTGGCCAATAGGCCTGACCAACAGCCTCGAACATCTCGATCGAAACAATCTT
>CAJWDO010000251.1 GCA_913031555.1 uncultured Alphaproteobacteria bacterium
CAAGCCGTACCTCGCGCAGCGCGGTATCAACATCCGACTCACGAAGCGCGCCACGCTTGCCAAGGGCGCTGAAAACGTCCTGCAGCTTGTCCTTCAGATTGTCAAACATGGCGCGTGCCCTGCGGTTGTTGATCCCGGGCCGGCCCTTCGACCGGCACCTTCCTGCCACATCACCCCATAGCGACCGATGCTTGCACCAAATAAACGCGCATATGCGCCGTTGACACCCGTGCTCGAAAACTTCAAGGACGGATGGAACCCGCGAGGGTCTGGCAGCCAGCGATGGCGTGATGTGCGTGTGTGTTGCACTTGTTCGCCGGAATTGTCAAGAATTGCAGGATGTTTTTCATATTCTCGAAAATCCTCGTGATACTGGTCGAACCACTGGCCTTGCCCTACCTTCTTCTGGCGATGGCAATGATCCTGCGCTGGCGGCGACGGTGGTGGTGGATGAAGGCCTGTATTGGCGCGGCGCTTTTGCTTCCGCTGCTATATGGCTTCCTGCCCCTGTCAACGGCACCACTGCGGTATCTTGAGGACCGCCATGATGTCCCGGCACTGACCGGTCCGCCAGTCGACGGGGTGATCGTACTTGGCGGCCACACGGCATGGGGCGACATTTCCGAGAGTCGCAACCAGCCACAACAGAACGGGGCGGCCGACAGGCTGACAAAGGGGTTGATGCTGCATCGCATGAACCCCGGCAGCACGCTGTTATTCAGCGGCTTTGACGGCAGGTTGACACCAGCTGGATGGAGCGAGGCCAAGACCGTTCGGCGGCTGACTGCCGAGCTTGGCGTTGCCGGTGACGACATCATCTATGAATCGACCAGCCGCAACACCTATGAAAACGCCGTCAACAGCCTCGCGGTGGCGGTGCCGCAGCCGGGGTCCCGATGGCTGCTTGTCACCTCGGCGGCGCATATGCCACGCGCCATGGGATCATTCGCCGCCGCCGGTTGGGACAGCATCACGCCCTATCCGGTGGATTTCCAGACAGGTACCGCACCAACATTCACCTTCAACCTTGCGGTTGGGACGAGCAGCGTACGGATATGGCTGAAGGAATATCTCGGGATGGCCGCCTACTGGCTTACCGGGCGAAGTTCAATCCTGTTTCCCTGAGCGGGGGAAAGCATTATGCCTCGGCCGAAACACCGGCAAGCGCATTGGCAAAGTCACGCGCCTCGAAAGGTTGCAGGTCGTCAGCGCCCTCCCCAACGCCAACAGCATGAACGGGAAGCTGGAATGTTTCGGCCAGCGCAATCACCACGCCGCCCTTGGCCGATCCGTCAAGCTTGGTGACGATCAGACCGCTGACATGGGCGATATCCCGAAAGGCGCTGACCTGAGACAGCGCGTTCTGGCCGACCGTGCCATCGAGAACAATTACCGAATCATGGGGTGCGCTGTCGTCCAGTTTGTGGATCACCCGCACGATCTTCGCCAGCTCATCCATCAACTCGGTCCGGTTCTGCAACCTGCCGGCAGTGTCGATGATCAGGACGTCGGTTCCCTGTGACCTTGCCTTTTCCAGCGCCTGATAGGCCAGCGCGGCGGCATCGCCACCCTGCGCGCCGGAAATCACCTCGGTGCCGGTACGATCACCCCAGATTTGAAGCTGTTCGATGGCCGCGGCGCGGAAAGTATCGCCAGCCGCCAGCATCACCGACTTGCCTTCCTGACGCCATTGCTGGGCCAGCTTGCCGGCCGTCGTGGTCTTTCCCGATCCGTTGACGCCGACAAGAAGCACCACATGCGGCCTGTTGTCGACCTTTGGTATGAGCGGCGCCGCCACGGGTTCAAGGATCTCGGTAATCCCGTCGGCAAGCGCACTGGCGAGCGCCTGCGCCGTGACCTCACCATCGAATTTATGGCGTCGCACCCGTTCGGCAAGCCGCGCCGCCGCCGCGGTGCCGAGGTCGGCGCTGATCAGTGCGTCCTCGACCTCCTCGATGGAGCCGGCATCAATGGATGACCGGCCAAGAAGCGAGGACAGCGATGATGTCACCGCGGCACTTGTCTTGCTCAGCCCGGAAGTCAGTTTCTTCAGCCAGTTCATATTATCGTCTCACCACCTTGAGATGCTGTCCGTCACGTTCAAGAACCATCACATCGAGAAGTTCACCTGGCGATGCCATCTCGCCCTGAAGCCACATTTTCGCAAAATTCCTGCCATGGCCAACATTGCCGGATTCAACAAGAAGCTGGTCATAACTTCCCGTCACATTGTCGAGAAATTCCTCGAGCCGCCTGCCGCCATGTGACCTGAGGGCGTCGGCACGTTGCCTGATCAGCCTGCCATCAAGCTGCGGCATGCGCGCCGCCGGTGTGCCGGCGCGCGGCGAGAACGGAAAGACATGTAGGTAGGTCAGGCCGATACGATCAATCAGGCGCAATG
>CAJWDO010000252.1 GCA_913031555.1 uncultured Alphaproteobacteria bacterium
ATGGCCTATGGTGCTTCGGTTGGCTCGAAGAAGGCCAATGCCAAGACCGGCGCGCTTGGGTTTATCGGATCGTCGACGGACGCCACGGCCCCGTTCTTTGGTCAGGAACGCGGCATGGGGACGATGCCGCACGCGCTTGTCGGTTATGCCGGATCGACGTTGCGCGCCGCCGAGATGTTTCATGAGATGGCGCCGGACGCGCCGCTGACCGTTCTGGTTGACTATTTCGGACGTGAAATCACCGATGCGCTGGACGTCGCAAGGAGGTTCCCCGACCTGGCCGCCAGCGGCCAGCTGGCCTTCCGCCTTGATACCCATGGTGGCCGGTTCGTCGAGGGGCTGGATACCCCTGAATCCTACGCTGTCCTTGACCGGCATGTTTCCTATGCCACGCGCGGCTATCGCACTGACGCCGAGTTGAAGCATCTGATGGGAACGGGCGTCAGCGTGGCGGCGGTGTGGTATCTTCGCGAGACACTGGACAGCAACGGCTTCGACAAGGTGCGGATTGTGGCATCAAGCGGGTTTGGCCCCGACAAATGCCGCATGTTCTCCTTTGCCAAGGCGCCTGTTGACCTGATCGGGACCGGATCCTACCTGCCACAGATCTGGTCGGAAACCTACGCCACCGCCGACATCATCTCCTATGACGGGAAACCTTGCGTCAAATCAGGGCGCGAATTCCTGCTTCGCAAATGACCGGGACCAAGCCAATGTCCACCGCCAGTTCGATCGCGCTTGCCCAGCTGAATTCCCATCTTGGCAATATCGGGGCCAATGCGGCGCGTCTTCTCGAGGCGCGCCGGCAGGCGGCCGCCGTCGGTGCCGGTATCATTGTCACGCCCGAGATGTATCTGTCAGGCTATCCGTGTGACGATCTGGTCCTTCGCAGCGATTTCATGAGCGAGGTTGCCGCGGGCCTGCAGACGCTGGCCAACGCGACATCTGATGGTGGGCCGGCTATTATCATCGGTGCGCCGCATGTCGAGGATGGTGTGATCACCAATTCGGTCTTCGTGCTAGATGACGGTGCCGTGCAGGCGCGTCGCGACAAGGTCAATCTGCCGAATTACGGTGTCTTCGATGACAAGCGTAATTTCGCCGCCGGAGAGATGCCGGGACCGGTGATGGTGCGGGGCCGGCGGCTTGGCCTGCCGGTCTGCGAGGATATCTGGACGCCGGATGTCGTCGAATGCCTTGCTGAATCCGGGGCCGAGATCATCATCTCGCTGAACGCCTCGCCCTTTGACCTTTCGAAGCCGGACAGTCGGATGGCGCATGCTGTCAGCCGGGCGCTGGAGGCCGAATGTCCGTTCTTCTATGTCAACATGGTTGGCGGTCAGGATGAGCTTGTCTTTGATGGCGGGTCGTTCGCACTTGGCGCCGATGGCAAGCTTGCCGCCCATCTGCCAAGCTTTTCCGAGGCCACCGTCACCATTCAGCTTGGTGATGATTTTGGTGCCCCGTCGTCGCTCAGCGGCCAGATCACCCCGCCCGACGAGGGCATGGGGGCGCTTTATCGTGGACTGACGCTGGGGCTTCGCGACTATGTCGACAAGAACGGGTTTCCGGGCGTTGTTCTCGGCCTGTCGGGCGGGATTGATAGCGCGATTGTCGCCGTGCTGGCGGTCGACGCGCTTGGCCCTGAGCGTGTGCATGCGGTGATGATGCCGTCACCCTATACAAGCCAGGAGAGCCTTGACGACGCGGCTGATCTGGCTGCAAGGCTCGGCATTCGTCTTGACGAGGTGTCAATCGGGCCGGCGATGCAGGCCATGGACGGTATGCTTGCCGATCAATTCGCCGATACCGGCCCCGACATCGCCGAGGAGAATATCCAGTCGCGCCTTCGCGGCCTGATCCTGATGGGCATTTCCAACAAGCATGGCGCGATGGTTCTTGCCACCGGCAACAAGTCCGAATACGCGGCCGGCTATTCGACGCTCTATGGTGACATGTGTGGCGGCTTTGCGCCGATCAAGGATGTGTGGAAGGTACAGGTCTTCGATCTGTGCCGCTGGCGCAACGCCAACATGCCGCGCGGCGGAGCAGGGCCGGATGGCGAGGTGATGCCGGTGCGGATCATCGACAAGCCGCCCTCCGCAGAACTTCGCCCCGACCAGAAGGATACCGACTCGCTGCCGCCCTATGACAGGCTTGATGACATCATGCGCGCATTGTGCGAGGAGATGGTTGATATCGAGACCATTGTCTCGCGCGGACATGACCGCGAGGAGGTGGCGCGGGCCAGCCAGCTGTTGTTCCGTGCCGAATACAAGCGGTTTCAGGCGGCGCCGGGGCCGAAGATGACGGCACTTGCCTTTGGTCGCGAGCGGCGGTTCCCCCTGACATCCGGGTTCAACCCGCTGCAGGCATCCGGGAAGGATGGATGAA
>CAJWDO010000253.1 GCA_913031555.1 uncultured Alphaproteobacteria bacterium
GGCATCACGCCGGACATGCCGAGGACGTCACCGTCTGGTGTTCTAACGATTATCTTGGCATGGGCCAGCATCCCGATGTGATCGCGGCAATGCAGGACGCGGCAGGCACATGGGGCGCCGGGGCCGGTGGTACGCGCAATATCTCCGGCACCAGCCACGCGCTTGTCGAGCTTGAGGCCGAGCTTGCAGCGCTTCATGGCAAGGACCGCGCCCTGACCTTCACCAGCGGCTATGTCGCGAATGAGGCAAGCCTGGCGGCGCTGGCGGCGCAGCTTCCGGATGTGCTGATCCTGTCCGATGCCATGAACCATGCCTCGATCATTTCCGGCATCCGCATGGCGCGCGTCGACAAGGCCATCTTCCGGCATAATGACATCGCGCATCTGGAATCGCTGCTGGCCGAACAGCCGCGCGAACGCGCCAAGATCATTGTTTTTGAATCAGTCTATTCGATGGATGGCGATACCGGCCCGATTGCCGAGATCGCGGCACTGGCCCGGCGCTACAACGCGCTGACCTATCTTGACGAGGTCCATGCCGTCGGCATGTATGGGGCGCAGGGCGGCGGCATCGCGCAGATGCGCGGCCTTGAGAACGAGATCGACATCATCCAGGGAACGCTTGGCAAGGCTTACGGCGCCGCCGGTGGCTATATCGCCGCCAGCGACGTGATCTGCGACACGGTGCGAAGCCACGGCTCCGGCTTTATTTTCACCACCGCCATGCCGCCGGCCACAGCCGCCGCCGCGCATGCCGCGATCCGCCATCTTCGCGCCAGCGGGGCCGAGCGCACCACCCAGCAGCGCCAGGCCACAAGGCTGAAAAAGGTGGCCCGCGCCGCCGATATCCCGATCCTCGAAGGCGATACGCATATCGTGCCGGTGATGGTCGGCGACGCCGCGGCAACAACGCGGATCTGCCAGCTTTTGCTGGATGATCACGGAATTTATGTGCAGCCGATCAACTATCCGACGGTGCCGCGCGGCACCGAAAGGCTGCGCCTGACCCCCGGCCCGTACCATACGGACGAGATGATCGACCGGCTTGTCACGGCACTGCGCGCCGTCATTGACCAGGTGATGGCGGAAAGCGCCCAGGCCGCGCAGTAGCGGCCGCGCAGCAGTCTGTTCCGCTGAATTCAGGCACGCCCGGACCTTGGGATACACAGAAATCGACCCGTTAACCTTTGCTGATTACACATTGCGTCAATCGGATACGGCTTCTCACTGCGCATGGTAACCAAAGATTAGACCAGGCCGGTTAACGCACCAAACTAACACCCCCCCGCCAATTGCGACATGCCGCCGCTGGACGGGCGCGGTCCGGCTTCCTACATCTAGGGCAGCCTGTTAAGCCAGTCGCCCGTGAGGTTCGCCATGCCGCTCAACGCCAAGCCGTCAGACCATCCGAGTTTCCCGCCACATGGCCGCACCGGCCTGCTGCTGGTCAATCTCGGCACGCCCGAGGGCACCGACAAGAAGTCGATGCGCAAATACCTCAAACAATTCCTGTCCGACCCGCGGGTGATCGAGGTGTCACGGCCACTGTGGTGGGTGATCCTGAACGGCATCATCCTGAATGTGCGGCCAAAGAAATCGGGCGCGCTGTATGACCGGATCTGGCTTCATGACGACCCGGATGGATCGCCGCTTCGCAGAATCACCCGCCTGCAGGCCGAACATCTGGCACAAACATTCCAGCAGGACAATCTGGTGGTCGATTACGCCATGCGCTATGGCGAGCCGTCGATCCCGAACCAGCTGCAAAAGCTGACCGATGCCGGGTGCACGCAGATCGTGCTGATGCCGCTCTACCCGCAATATGCCGCCTCGACAACGGCGACGGTGAATGACGAGCTGTTCAGCTGGATGCTGGAGAAACGCTGGCAACCGGCCATCCGGACCGTGCCACCCTGGCATGACAACCCGACCTATATCGACGCGCTGGCGACAACAGTGCGCGACGCGGTGGCCGAACATGGCCGCCCGGACGCGCTTGTCGTCTCGTTCCACGGCATTCCGAAACGCTATCACATGTCGGGCGACCCCTATCACTGCCACTGCATGAAGACGGCGCGGCTTCTTCGCGAGGCACTGGACTGGGACAAGGACAGCTTTCACGCCACCTTCCAGTCGCGCTTTGGGTCGGAACCGTGGCTGATGCCCTATACCGATCTATCCGTCGTCGAAATGGCCGAGGCCGGCCACAAGCATGTCATGGTGATGGCGCCGGGATTTGTCGCCGACTGTCTGGAAACGCTGGACGAGATCGGCAATGAGCTGGAAGAGGAATTCCACGAGGCCGGCGGCGAGACGCTGACC
>CAJWDO010000254.1 GCA_913031555.1 uncultured Alphaproteobacteria bacterium
CATGGTTGCTGATCACGATGTCGGCTCGGCGCGACCGGCGAACCGATTTCTCGACAAAGCAGCGGTTATAATGGCTGCAGGCGCTGTGAATACATTCGCCGCGCCGGTCGGCGAGGCCGATTGTCTGGGCTCGCCCGGCAAGGTCGGTCAGCCATGCCGGAAAGGTCGCGCCTGTCAGATCGCCATCATTCGACGCCCCGGCCCAGCGCGCCATCAGTCCAAGCGCGGTACCGCGCCGCGGCGCCCCGGCAAGCTGGCCAAGCGCCTCCTCCAGATTGAGAAGGCACAGATAATTCTCGCGTCCCTTGCGGATCACCACCTTGCGTGACCAGTCGGCGGGATCGGGATACAGGCGGGTCAGCTCGGCCGCGATCTGGTGCTGCAGCGTGCGGGTATAGGTCGATATCCAGACCGGTGCGGCGTTTGTCTCGGCCCACAATGTTGCCGGCGCCAGATAGCCAAGCGTCTTGCCGGTACCCGTGCCCGCCTCGGCAAGCACCATTGCGGGTGTCGGGCCGGCCTCCGGCGTGTCGAACCCGGCTGCCAGTGCCGCAGCATAGTCGGATTGTGACTGCCTTGGTTCAGCGCCGGTTCCCAGCATGCTGGCAAGCCGCTGGCGGGCGGCATCGGCAATCACCGGCGCGGTCCCCGGCGGTGGGCTGGCGGTGAAGTCGGTATATTCTGGCAGCCGGTGCCAGATCGCCGCCTGGCGGCCATCCGGCGGTGCGGCGGGCGGCATGGTCACTCCCAGATGCGCCAGAATGATCGGCCCCCATGGCCAGCCGGATGCGACCATCATCGTTGCGATCGCCCCGGCCTCGCGGCGCTGTGCCTCGGGTGCGGCGGCCATTTCATCAAGGAGCGTGTAGGCGGCACGCGGCAGCAATGCCGCCATATCCTCGCCCCCGGCGGGGCGCGGCAGCGCCAGCTGCGCCGCCAGCCCGCGCGGCGTCGGCAGGCAGAATCTGGCAGGCCGGATGAAGGCGTAGAGCTCCATCACATCAAGGCAGGTCTCGATCTCATGGCCGGCCCGCGCTTCGCTCCAGCGACGATGACAGACAATCGGCACATTACGGGCAAGCCGTGCCGCCGCCGTCTGCCGGTCAATGGTGGCAATCTCGCCAGCGTCCGAAATCCAGATCAGCCTTGTGCCGGCCGGATAGAAGACCGGCGCCGCGTGAAGCTCGGGGATGGTGACCGTGGTCAGCCCAAGCCCGTCTGAGAAGGGAGGTTCCATCACCCTGATATAGCGGTAAACAGGGTGAGCGACCAGTCGCCAAATCGGCGCTCGCCTGGCCCCGCAGCGTAGCTGTCTTGTGCCGGTGTGTAGCAGGCCAGCAGGCTTGCCTGACCGCCTGATTTGCGGCATAGATGGCGCCACCCGCCGCCGCCGACCGGTTGCGCGGCAAAAGCGAAATGCAGGACAGGAAACATGACCGACATCGCCGCCGAACTGAAAGCCGTCGCCAGCGACGCGAAAGCCTGGCCCTTTGCCGAGGCACGCGAACTGGTCAAACGGCTCGATGGTATGGGTCATAGCGGTGACGTGCTGTTCGAGACAGGTTACGGCCCGTCGGGTCTGCCGCATATAGGCACCTTTGGCGAGGTGGTGCGCACCAGCATGGTGCGACACGCTTTCGAGGTGCTGACCGGCGCGAAGACAAGGCTGGTTTGCTTTTCCGATGATATGGACGGGCTTCGCAAGGTCCCTGACAACGTCCCGAATGGCGAGGTCCTGAAAGAAGATCTGGGGCTGCCGCTGACCGCGGTTCGCGACCCGTTCGGCACACACCCTTCCTTTGGCGCGCACAATAATGCCCGTCTTCAGGCCTTTCTTGATTCCTTCGGTTTCGATTATGAATTCGTCAGCTCGACCGACTGTTACCGCGCCGGCCGCTTTGATGACGGGCTGCGCGCCGTGCTGGCGAACTACGACGCCATCATGGATATCATGCTGCCGACGCTTGGCGAGGAGCGACGTGCCACCTACAGCCCGTTCTTCCCGGTATGCCCGAACAGTGGCCATGTCCTGCAGGCCAAGGTCATCGCCACGCATCCCGGCCGTGACGCCATCACCTATCTCCACCCCGACAGCAATGCCGAGATCGAAACCGGCATCACCGGCGGGGCGTGCAAGTTGCAATGGAAGGCCGATTGGGCGATGCGCTGGTTCGTACTTGGCGTCGATTACGAAATGGCCGGTAAGGATC
>CAJWDO010000255.1 GCA_913031555.1 uncultured Alphaproteobacteria bacterium
AGCACCGGTCTCCAAAACCGGGGGTTGTAGGTTCGAGTCCTATCGCCCCTGCCACTGACCGTGGCAGGAAATACCTGAACTGTAGATAGCGGGACTGTAAATACCGAGGCTATTCGGTGCCCTGTGGTTGTCATGACCACGGGGCATTATTTTTGTCCGCGCCGCAATGGTCCGGGTTTCGTGTCAGTAAATCGCGGCCACCAGCAATGACACGCCGATGGCGATCAGCAGCCAATGCGCAAATTTTTTGAACCAGCCGACTGGCGCGCGCCTGAACAGATACTGGCCAACCACGGCGCCAAGAATGGATGCCGGGGCAATGAAAATGGATCGCAGGAACGTTGTGGTCTCGATGGCGTCGCGAGCCAGCAGATTGCCAAGCATCACCAACAGCAACAGCCAGACGCTGAACATGATGTTGGCGCGTTGGACCTGTGCCGGTTCGGGCGCGGCCAGATAATAGACAACCATGACCGGACCTGCCGGCACGCCAAACCCGCCCATGATGCCGCCTGTCAGCGCGCCGACACCCATGCTTGGCAAAGTGCCGCGCGGCCCGGAATATCTGAAATCGAGAATCAGCACCGCGGCGGATATGAGAATGAATATTCCCATGCCAAGACGGATTGTCCCGGCATCCGCCACCACAAGGAAATGCGACCCGATGGAGGCTGACGCAAGAATGCCGAAGAAGAGTGGCACCACCTCGGACCATTTTATGATCTTCATCAGGCCCGGCACGACATGCAGCAGGGCGACAACGCTGCAGATGACCATCAGGGCAACGGCCTGCACCGGGCCAATCAGAAAGCTGAACAGTGGCACCATGACCAGCGCCCCGCCAAAGCCGGCATAGGCGGTCATGGCGGCGGCCCCCAGCGCCAACAGAATGCCGACGAGAAGCGTAAGGTCGATAATTTCAACAATCATTTTCGCACCGCATCAAGATGGAGTGGCAAGACGGGATACAGTGAGTCAGAAAAGTAACAGGACATCCGGATGAAAGATACCTGGCTCACGGAAATATGGAACCGTCCTCCACACTGCCGCGACATTGCGTCTTGCAAAGGCTGTTGAGATTCCTTTGGACATACCCGATCAGCCATACCCGATCAGCCATACACGATAACGGATGATTTGGCTGAACCAATTCAAATCGGATGGCGCGCTGGCGTCTTGATCGCCCGCCGATATCGGGTCATACTGATGGTGTTATGCACCGATCCTTGATCGGCCCGTGTGCTTTTTCCATTCCATCCATAAAAGAATGCACCTTGAAAGAGGGGGAGAGAGCTATGCAATTCAAACAATCTATCCATGTCAGAAAGTTTATCTATGGCGGGGTTGTCGCCTCGATGGCGGCCTTTGGTGCCGCACAGGCCTTCGCCGAGCAATTCGTTTCCATCGGCACGGGCGGTGTTACCGGGGTATATTACCCGACCGGCGGCGCCATCTGCCGGCTTGTGAACAAGGACCGCAAGTCCCACGGCATCCGCTGTTCCGCTGAGTCCACAGGTGGCTCGGTCTACAACATCAACACGGTGCGCGCCGGCGAGCTGGAATTCGGCGTTGCACAGTTTGACTGGCAGCACCATGCCTATCGCGGCACCTCGAAATTCGCCGACAAGGGCAAGTTCAAGGATCTTCGCGCGGTCTTTTCCGTGCATCCGGAGCCGTTCACGCTGATCGCCCGCAAGGGGGCCGACGTGTCCTCGTTCGGGGATCTGATGGGCAAGAAGGTCAATGTCGGCAATCCGGGGTCGGGCCAGCGCGCGACCATGGAAGTCGTCATGGAGGCTTTCGGCATGAAGATGAGTCACTTCTCGCTTGCCGCCGAGCTCAAGGGGTCGGAAATGGCGCAGGCGATCTGTGATGGCAAGATCGATGCGATGATCTATACGGTCGGGCATCCGGCCGCCGCCGTCACCGAAGCCGCCACCAGCTGTGATGTCGAGCTGGTCTCGGTTATCGGCGCGCCGATCGACAGGCTTATCTCCGACAATTCCTTCTATCGTGTGGCGACTGTGCCGGGTGGCATGTATGCCGGTTCGCCGAATGACACCATCACCTTCGGTGTCGGGGCGACGGTGATCACCTCGGCGGATGTGCCTGAAAAGGTCGTCTATACCGTGGTCAAGGCGGTGTTCGACAACTTCGC
>CAJWDO010000256.1 GCA_913031555.1 uncultured Alphaproteobacteria bacterium
GAGGACGAGGCGCTTGGCCTTGCCAATGATGTCGTTTACGGTCTTGCCGGATATCTGTGGACGAATGATGTCACGCGCGCGCTGCGCTTCAGTGACGGGATGGATGCCGGCATGGTCTGGGTGAATTCTGAGAATGTGCGCCACCTGCCGACTCCGTTTGGCGGCACCAAGGAGTCGGGTATCGGGCGCGACGGCGGTGACTGGTCGTTCGATTTCTATATGGAAACCCGCAATGTCGCGTTTGCCACGGCGCCGCGTACCATCCCGAAACTAGGCCTCTAGGAGCGCGCCATGCCGGTTCCCGCGCCAAATCTTTACCCGGATTTCAATATCGTTCGCGTTTCGCATGCCGAACTTATTGTCACCGACCTTGCGGCCAGCCGCGCCTTCTATGCCGATACGCTGGGGCTACAGGTCAGTTTCGAGGATTCCGAGATCATCTGCCTGCGGGCGATGGAGGAACGCGGCCATCATTGCCTTGTGCTTCGCCGCGGCACAGAACCGGGCTGCAGCTATCTGGCCTTCCGCCTGTTCTCGGAAGAGGATGTCGACCGTGCGGCCGCGTATTTCACCGCTAAGGGGCTTGGTGTGGAGTGGGTTGAGCGTCCGTTTCAGGGCCGCACGCTGCGCGTTCGTGACCCGCACGGGATTCCGCTCGAATTCTATTTCGAGATGGAGCGTCTTCCGACCATCCACCAGCAATACGCCCTTTATAAGGGGGTAAAGCCGCTGCGGATCGATCATTTCAACTGCTTCTCGCCGCATGTCGATGACAGCGTCGCCTTCTATAACGACATCGGATTCCGGACCACCGAATATACCGAGGACAAGGAGACCGGCCGGCTCTGGGCGGCGTGGATGCACCGCAAGGGCGGCGTCCATGACATTGCCTTCACCAACGGTGTCGGGCCACGCCTGCATCATCTCGCCTTCTGGGTGCCGACGCCGATGAATATCATCGATCTGCTGGACGTCATGTCGACCACAGGTTATGTCGCCAATATCGAACGCGGTCCGGGCCGGCACGGCATCGCCAACGCCTTCTTCCTCTACATCCTCGACCCCGATGGCCATCGAACCGAGATCTATTGTTCGGACTATCAGACTGTCGATCCGGATCATGAGCCGATTCACTGGGATCTGAAGGATCCGCAGAGACAGACATTATGGGGCGCGCCGGCCCCGAAATCCTGGTTTGAACATGGAACGGTTTTCGTTGGCGCGAAACCGCAGGCGCCGGAGCTTCAGGCGCAACCGATTGTCGCCCCATAGGCACACACGCCGCCCCGCGAAGGAGAGATTTGAATGACAGGGCTTATCAGTTTTCTTCAAGACGGGCAGCCCCGCTTTGGGCGGCTTGACGGCGATGCCGTTACCGACCTGACAGAATTGTTCGCCGGCCGGTTCGACAGCCTCGCCGCTGCCGCCAATGCCGGCGCGCTTGCCGAATTGTTCGCCGCCGATGGCACCGCCGACCTGTCTCTTGGCGATGTCACCCTGCTGGCGCCCTTTAGCGTTCCCGACAAGACGACCCCCGGCAAGATTGTCTGTGTCGGGGTCAATTTTCCGGATCGCAATGATGAATATAAGGACGGTCAGACGTCGCAGCTGAACCCGTCGCTGTTCGTGCGGTTTCCGTCCGGATTTGTTGGCCATGAGGATGATCTTGTGCGGCCGCCGGAATCCGAACAGCTGGATTACGAAGGCGAGATTGCCATTGTCATCGGGCGTGGCGGCAGGCGCATCGCCGAGGCCGATGCCTGGAACCACATCGCCGCCGTGACGCTGTGCAATGAGGGAACGATCCGCGACTGGGTACGGCACGCCAAATTCAATGTCACGCAGGGCAAGAACTGGGACCGGTCGGCCGCCATGGGGCCGTCGCTTCTGGCCTTCACCGGGCCGCAGATGCTGGCAGATATTGAGCTGACGACGCGGGTCAATGGCGAGTTGCGCCAGCAGGACCGGACCAGCCGCATGATCTTCAGCTTCACCAGGATCATCAATTATGTCTCGACTTTCACCGCGCTGGCGCCGGGTGATGTGCTGATCTGCGACACCCCGACG
>CAJWDO010000257.1 GCA_913031555.1 uncultured Alphaproteobacteria bacterium
CCTTGCTGTCGGGTGATCGTGTCTCGCGCCGCGAGCTGCAGGATCTGGTGACGGCGGCGCCGGCGGTGGCGCGCGGCATGCTCAGCCTGTTTCAGGCCTATCGCAAGGTCAGGGATCAACTGGAGTTGTCATCCGGCGATGGTCGCCAGGACGGTGTCGGCAACAGCCCGGTTGAACAGGTTCGAGCGGTTCTGCAGCAGGCCAACAACTATTTTGCCGAGCTTGAGGCCGCTGCCGACGCCTGCCGCATCACCATCCTTGGCCAGGAGGGGGATGCCGGCATGCTGCTTGAAAGGTTGACATTATATGCGCGGGACCGTCTTGGTTTGCGGGTGCGGGTAATCCCGGCGGCGGTGATGGGAACGCAGTTGCGGCGCTATGACCAGCATCGGCGGGAAATTCTGGTCAGCGAGGCGTTGCGTCGCCCGCAACGGGTTTTCCATCTTCTCATGCAGACGGCGTTGATCGAACAGACCGATCTGATAGCCTCGCTGTGTGATGAGTATGGCGTCACCGATGATTCGGCGCGCTCGCTGTTCCGCACGACGCTGGCTGGGTATTTTGCGGCCGCGGTTATGATGCCATATGAAACGTTTCTCGAATCGGCGCGCGAGCTGCGCCATGACCTTGATCTGTTGGGGCGTCGGTTTGGTGCCAGTTTCGAGCAGGTATGCCACCGCCTGACCAGCCTGAACGCCCCAAATGCCCGCGGCATCCCGTTCTTCTTCATTCGGGTCGATGATGCCGGCAATATCTCCAAGCGGCTTGCCGCCGGTGGCATGCAGTTCGCCAAGAATGGCGGCACCTGTCCGCGGTGGGATGTTCACAAGGCCTTTCGGACTCCGGACAGAATGCTGTTCCAGGCGGCCGAATTGCCGAACGGGCAGAAATTCTTCACCATCGCGCGAACGGTGCCGCGTCCCTGGGCCCCGCCCGGCGAGGCGCCGCCGGAATTTGCCGTCGCGCTTGGCTGTGAAATCCACCATGCCCGCGACCTTGCCTATGCCGATGAATTCGACGCTTCTCGCCGGCGTACGCATGAACCGATCGGCATCGGCTGCGCGGTGTGTGAACGGATGGATTGCGCCCAGAGGGCGCGCCCGCCGGTGGGGCATGAAGTGAAATTCGACGGTCATTCACGGCGCATCGGGCTGTATGATCTTGAAAGCTAGCGAGTTGTGGCGATGACCTGACCTTGTAATTTTGTTTCAATTTCAATTCTATCATCCGCCGCGCAACAAATTTTTCTTCACCGTCCTGTGTCTGGCTTCGCCCCCCGGCTTCGCTTTGTTATTGGCCTGTGATCTGTTAGTCTTCGCGCCGCGTCAGGCCCGCCGCCAAAGGGCCTTCCTGCGCGGGCAGAAGGACAGGGTGAATGGCGTCCGACAACAAACAATCAGCGATCCACCCCGGTGACTCCACCGAGGCCGCGGACACGCCGGATCGCCGCGATGAGGGTGACCGGCTTGCCGCGCTTTACGGGCTGACGCCGAAGGTTGAATCGGCGATTGTCTCTGCCATCAAATCTGGCATGGAGGATCGCGCGCGTGCTCTCGTCGCGCCGCTTCACCCAGCGGACCGGGCCGATCTTCTGGCACGGCTGCCGGCGCATCAAGCGGCGGCGCTGGTGCTGACGCTTGGCGACGGGCTTGATGCCCATACGCTTGCCTTTCTTGACGAAAATACACGCGACGAGATTGTCGATGTGATGGGCGTCGCGGCACTGGCGCGCCAGTTGCCGGCGCTTGACACCGATGATGCCGTCAACATTATCGAGGAACTTGAGAAGGGCGAGATCGAGGATGTTCTGGCGGCACTGCCGGCCGAGGATCGTGTTCTTGTCGAAGAGGGACTTGCCTATCCCGAGGATTCGGCTGGCCGGATGATGCAGCGCGAGATTGTCACCGTGCCGTCATTCTGGACGATCGGTCAGACCATCGACTTCCTGCGAAGCTCGCAATTCGGCGACACGGATTTCTATCTCATCTTCGTTGTCGATCCGGCGCGAAGTCCGATTGGCGAGATCAGCCTCGGCAAGCTCCTCTGCACGCCACGG
>CAJWDO010000258.1 GCA_913031555.1 uncultured Alphaproteobacteria bacterium
GGCCGGCATCACCGCCGGCCACGCCCGAAGATCAGAAGGACTGTTTGGTGTAATCAACCTCATCAGGATAGTAGGTATCCTCGATCGAGGTCGTGTGGGCTAGAACTAGGCGGCTATTTTCGACCCGCGTGATATACTGGTGACCAAAGGTCTGGTGCGTCTTGCCGTTGAATTCCTTAGCGCCCTGCGGATGCGCATATGAATGCGGCATCGACGTCATCGATTCGACCGCCTCTATCAGCTTGGCCCGGTCGCCGACGCCGGCATAGCCAGACGCCTCCATGCCGGCCTTGACAATATGCAGTGTCTCCCAGCAGCCGAACATATGGGCATAGGTCGAGACATCCTTCGAATCGGACACCGAGGCGCCATTGGCATCGACACCCACCGCCTTGCGATAGGCCCTGTCATAGTCTGACTGGTTGCCCTGTGCGTAGCGCGGATTGCCTTCCCAGAAATAGGTCCCCTCAAGGAATTCCAGACCCGGACTGGCAAGATCAACCGCCTCGAGCGAGTCGATGAAGCCAAAGATCTCGGGGCGAGAATTGCCGAAGAATTCACCCATTTCCTTGACGAAGGTCAGCACCGCAGGCCCGACCATCACATGATAGATGACATCGGTATTACGCGGAATTTTCGGGAAATATTTGGTGAAGGACGTCTCTGTCGGCGGGATCGCGATCTTGGCGACAACCTCGCCGCCCTGCGCCTCGACAGCGGCCGAGAAATAATCGCGATGGTCATGCCCGAACGCGAAATCCGGATAGACCATCGTGACCTTCTTGCCAAGCGTGCTGTTGACGAAAGGCGCCATTGCCTGAACCTGACTCTTCACATCGGTAATGCCGGGTTGCAGCGTGTAGCGGTTCAGCATACCGCTGGCGACATGATGACCCTCGGACACGACGAAATACGGGATCTTCAGCTCACCGGCACGTGGCGCGGATCCGATCACGACATGGCTGAACAGGGTGCCAAAGGCGATGTCACATCCATGCTGTGTGGCCATTTTCTCGACAACTTCGGCACCACGCTTCGGGTCGGTGCCATCATCCTCGGCAACAATCTCGACAGGACGGCCATTGATGCCGCCTTCGTCATTGATTTTCTTCACCGCGGCCTTGGTTGTGCGGTCATACCAGCGTCCATAGGCGGCGCCGATGCCGGTGCGGTGCACCTGGAAACCGATCTTGACCGGCTCAGAGCTTTGCACCTGTCCGTAGCGCCCGAGAAGCGGCATGCTGCTGGCTGCGGCGGCAAGCGCCGACGTTGCGGCAAGGGTCTTCAGCGCCTTGCGACGATTCGGGTTCTTCACCGCATCGCTGGCTGCAGGTTTCTCAATTGATTTGGTCATGGCTACCTCCCTGACAGTTGAAATGACGTCCCGGCTTTCATGCCGGTTCCTTATCTTGATACCTGCCTCAACCTTGTGGCTATGGACCCGCCTTGTCCAGCCAAAACTTCACCCTCCCTTGGGCGCTGCCAGCAGCCACAGGCCAAGCCATGTATAGAGAATCATGAACAATGCCAGCGGCAGACCGGCGGTAAAGGCCCTGCGGACACCGCCATAGGCCTGTGCCGCATTCGCATGCGCGAGGATCACCGCCAGAACGTGACCAAAGACGATAATGGCGGCCTGGGTGAGCCAGATCATGCGCATTGATTCACGGTGCTTGAAGAAGCCGGTGGTGACATGAACCCCCTCGAGACCCAACCAGTTGGCACCTCGCCCAAACGGGTCGTTCAGCGCCAGCAGAACATACTGCCCATCGACCAGCAGCGAGGGAAGATAATGCGCGGCATGATAGGCAAGCGCGATTGGCAGAATTGTCGGCGCGAAAACCGCCAGCAGATGCCCTGCCCTGCCCGGCCCGGCGGCCAGCCTGTCGCCGATGATGACAAGCGCCATGAACAGGCTGACCAGAAGCAGATTGGCGGCAATCAGACCGCCAACAACAGGCATCACCACGGCCGACCTGCCGGGAAAGGCCAGTGGGTTGACGCCGATCAGATCAAGCCAGACAAAGGTCTCGTTAAAGCCGTCGAATGAACCG